>JALVSJ010000574.1 GCA_027024445.1 Desulfobacterales bacterium | reverse complement strand
TGGAGGTGTTAAGTCAAAGGATAAAGGAAAAAGGGTAGGAGCACTAATGGTGCAAAGCCAAGCGATGTTCGAAAGGCCTGGATTTGAAAAGAGCCCTCTTGATCCTGTATAAAACTCCTTCATAAAATTCTCCCAACAGTAAGGCCTTGTTTGTGAGGATAGCCGAGTAAAAAGGCAATATACAGCCGCACCGGGAGCAGTCCGCTAATGGCCCGAGCTGACAAGGTGTTTTCGGACGTCCCATGGGATCCCACGCAAACCCTATCTTCCTGAATGGGCAATTTGTTGTGATGGAAGGCGCTACGGCAGACCTCATCAATCTATAAGCCCTGTCAGTAAACCATATGAAGTCGCCATAGGTCTTGCGAAGCGAAATAAGTTGATCGATTATCCGATCTCTCTCTTCCCAGTCCAACCACAGCTCTGCCCCCTCTCCCTTCATTGGAGTATAGAATTCGAAAGCCACCCCTTTGACATGGGTTCTGGACCACTCATCCAGCATTTTCTCTATACATATGTAATTGACTCTAGTGATGCAGCAGGATATGACCACATCCAGGCCAGGCCGATCCACGTTTCGCTTAATTTTTTCATAGGAGCCTTCTGGTGCCCCTGTCATTTGGTAATAGTATTGCTCAGTCCCATGGACGGAAACAGAAAAGGATACATCAGACCAGTTAGGTAGTGGGATAGTTCCATTAGTAAAAATTACGTTGGTTTTAAAATATCTTTTGCCAATTGCTATAAGTTCTTTTCTCAAAAGGGGCTCACCGCCGAGCCATCCGCATATCATGAAAGGGAACCCATTTTGTTTTAAACTCTGGAATCGTTCCATCCATTGTTCAACAGAGAGCTCTTCGCGGTAGTCTTGTTTGTGGAAATAACAGTGCCTGCAGGTAAGATTGCAACGGTACGTTACGTCAATGCCACCTATAGTGTTGGGAGGGGGGCCGAGCAGCCCGACTTTGAGGTAATCCGCCATGCTCCATGTATTCTTGCCCTGGCCCATGATCCGGTGGACCCCTCAAGGATCGTGTGTGTTCCCATGTGCCATTCTGTCCAATATTTGTTATTATAACACCAATTGGATAACCTGGCATAATAAATTGTAAAGTGAATCGTAGTGCTTCTGGACACAAGACCTTTCATTTGAACATATGGAGAGAGGGTACAGAAAATCAGTCAACCCAAAAGGTCTGATATCATTTCAGGTGGTGGTAAAACAGACAGACCTTTGGATCAGTGCTTCATGTGAGCTCAGCAAGGAAGCACGAGATTTGGTCCTTGAGTACAGAGCACAGTTGGAGACTTATATATCCCAATATCCTGCTTTCAGGTCAACGCTTGTTCCTTGGCCCAAGGACCCTTTTGCGCCCCCTATCGTAAAGGAGATGATCCTTGCTTCCAGACAATTAGGCGTTGGACCTATGGCGTGTGTGGCGGGGGCTATTGCCCAGAGAGTAGGGGAGGGATTGCTGGAATGGACCAGCGAGGTGGTGGTGGAAAACGGCGGCGATATTTACGCTAATGCAAAGAGGGACCTAACAGTAGCCTTGCACTCTGCCAATCGCCACATTGGTAGCAGAATAGGAATCAAGGTAGATGGCAGAAGGATGCCAATAAGTATATGCTCATCATCCGCTACACTCGGGCACTCCTACAGTGAGGGATCTGCAGACTTGGTTACTGTGCTAGCAGGCTCTGGAGCTTATGCGGATGGAGCTGCCACGGCAATTTGCAACATGATCAAGACGCCCGGGGACCTCCAGAACCTTGACGCTGTTATAGTGAGTTTTGAGCAGGTGCTGGGAGTCCTTGCAACAATGGGGAAAACGATAGCATGCTGTGGAGATTTGGAACTTGTGTCTCTCTGACTCTCGCCACGAAACAGTAGCTAGACGATCTTCTGATTAACTTTAATCACAATTCATAGAGTTTCTCATCTTTGATTGGGGCCCGGGTTTTAACCCTGATGGTCTTTCTTTCTTGGAAATCAAACGGGTCTTCCTCTTCGAGGATATCGCCCATTTCCTCCTCAATCTGTTCAGGGTCCTCTCCAGCTTCCATTCTCCTGAGGGCCTCCTCCATACCAGGACCCAGTTTGAGCCCGGTCATGTCTGTCAGTTTTCTCATGAGGTTAGCGGCCTGACGAGGATCATCCTCATTAATGTGATCCGCTTCGCCAGCCAATGCTTCCATGGCCTTCTCCATCTTGCTTTCGTCCAGGCCAGGCAAGGGCATCTCATCATCGGCCTCTGAGTCACTCCTGGATTTTACAGTGGTAAAGACCGACATCCAGCGCTCCAATTCCACCTTACCACATCTGGGACACAAAGGCCTTTTTTCCGTATTGATTGTCTTGGAGTAAAAGTTGAATATTCTATGGCAATCTGAACAGTAAAACTCATATATCGGCATCTCTAACACCTCTCAATGATATTGCCCAGCATTCCAATCTTCCAGTGTTCCATGATTCCAATATTGTTGTGTTCGTGTGTTTTCGCTTCTCCTTTTCTATGCTGCATACCGGATTTTGTAAAAAGAAGGTTTCTATCTACACAAGCTATGTTATTGAAATACAACAGTATTTAATCAGTGTCAATAGTTTTCCATCCGCATCCATAATAGACCTTGTGTTTTTTTCACAGACTGATATACTCCTACCCCGATATTTTTTGGCATCAGGAGCACTGGGTAATGGCCGTCACCATAGGTGTGATTTCTGATACTCACCTCAGGCAGGTTACCAAGGAATTTGAAACACTGTATAAGGAATACCTGTCCGATAAGGACCTCATCATTCACGCAGGTGACATAGTGTGCGAGGACGTCATTGACTTCCTGTCACAGAAGGCCCTTAAGGCGGTGTGTGGTAACATGGATCCATTCGAGGTAAGGAAAAGGTTATTGCCAAAACAAGTAATAGAGATAGAGGGATTTAAGATAGGCGTGATCCATGGGTGGGGACCTTCGGCAGGTCTTGAAGAGAGGATTATCAAGGAAATGCCCGGGGTGGATGTAATTGTATATGGCCATTCTCATTACCCTGCCAATCAAGTGAAACAAGGTGTCTTAATGTTTAACCCTGGTACCGCTACCGGGTATCCTTCCGCAGGTTTTAATTCCATTGGCATGCTTGAAATCGGGAATAGTGTTCAGGGAAAAATTATAAAGCTCTCGGGAGAATGATGATATGGAGGTTCTTTGGGCTCCTTGGAGGATGGAGTATATAGTATCTAACAAGAGGGAAGAGGGATGTATATTTTGCCCTGGAGAAGACAGAAGTCGGGATGAGCACAGGCTGATCCTTCACGTAGGTGAGCGGAGTATGGTAATGATGAACCGTTACCCGTACAATAACGGGCATCTCCTTGTGGCGCCTGTGCGGCATATCGGCGCACTGGAACAATTGAGCGACGAGGAAATGCTGGATTTGATAGTGACAGTTCGCCGATGCGTTGACGTGCTCAGGAGGGTGATGGGGCCTGAGGGTTTCAACGTAGGGCTGAATCTGGGCAGGGTTGCAGGCGCAGGTGTGGAGGATCACTTGCATTTTCACATCGTGCCTCGCTGGGGTGGAGATACCAACTACATGACTGTGCTGGGTGAAGTGAGGGTGATCCCCGAACATCTACGACAGACATACAAGAAACTTCTGCAAGGTTTCAGAGAGAGGATTGATAGAGGAGGTGAACAATGAGATATCTAAAGGGTGTAGGGGTAATATTGTTCCTGCTATTTGTGGTGATTGTTGCTGTGCAGAACTATGCCCCGATGTCCACTACGGTTAGATTCAGGCTCAATCTGCTTTTTTGGAACCACGAAACACCAGATATGAGCCTTTACCTAGTAACCATAATTACATTTTTGTTGGGAGTGTTTTTTACAGGCCTATACGGTATCGGGGAGCGGTTTCGTCTGAAACGCCAGATAAAAAAACTCACACGCGAAATTCAGGAAAAGGACAAAGAATTAAACTCTTTGCGCAATCTTCCCGTTACTTCCGAGGAGGTAAAAAATGCCGAGGTCTCGGAGGTAACCTGAGCGTCGCTCAGCAGGGGCCCGACTCCCAAGCCATGATATACTTCTCCCATATTTGTGCCTGCCGTATTCCCTGCCTGCCAGGAGGAAATGGTCCATGTGGCAGACCCTTTTGGATTTCCTGAACAGGCCAGATCTGATCACTCTTATTGTTTCCACCATATTTGCCTTTATTATGGGAGCATTGGTTGGGGCATGGTGGTTCAATACCAGGGCTGGCTCTCAGACCAGCCTCAAAGAGAAAAAGAGAGATGAGGCGTTCTTTAAAGGCATCCAATATCTCCTGTCCGATGATAAGGACAATGCCATCGAAGAATTGACAAAATCCGTCAAAATTGATTCTGACACTGTAGAGACGTACGTGGCCTTGGGCAACCTTTATCGCTCAAAGGGGGATATAGAAAGGGCCATAAGGATCAGGCAGAGTATTATTCTCCGTCCCAATATTGATGAGAATGTGAGACTCGGCGCATTATTTGACCTGGGCGTAGATTACAAGAAGGCCGGGATGGTGAACAGAGCCCTTGAAACCTTTCTTGAAGTTCTGAAAAAACGTTCTTCGGATGTTCGAACCCTTGTCGAGATTGAAAGAATATACGAGGAACTTCGCGATTGGGATAAGGCATATGAGACTCGAAGGCGTATCGCAAAATATAGTAAGGGTGATCATACTTCAATCATGGCACACCATCTTGTTGAGATGGGAAAGGTGAGTCAGGCTGAGGGAGACTATACAAGGGCTAGATCCTTATACAAGAAAGCCATATCCACAAACAAAGGTTGTGTTGATGCCTACCTTCATTTGGGCGATTTGTACGCCGAGAGAGGGGAATATAAAAAGGCGATTTCCATCTGGAAGAAAATAGCGACCGTTGATCCCAGATTCACGTTCCTTGCCTATGGGAGGCTGGAGGCCGCATATTCCAGCATGAAAAACATAAAGCCCGTAGAGGGCTTCTTAAGGGAGTTGGCCGAAGAAAACGGTGACGCTTTTACCTACCTTGCTTTGTCGAGGTTCCTTTTTGCAGAAGGTGATGTAGATGGGGCTTTAGCGCAAGTCAGAAGGGCCCTTGAAATAAAGCCCGAACTCTGGCAGGCAAGAAAATTTCAAGGAGAGATACTTATCCACAGCGGTCGTGATCAAGAGGCACTAGAGGCTTATAAGGATCTCATTTCACGGTTAGACCTACCTTCGCTCAGGTTTCAGTGCTCCTGCTGTGGTCTCGAAGGTGATAGGTTATACTGGCAATGTCCAAAGTGTAAGACTTGGGACTCAGCTGTTCCTCTTCCGGAGCACAGGAGTCCTAATCCTAGCCTCACTTCCTAAACAAGGTGGCAAAAATAAAGGATAATGGGCCATATAACACCCATGCTCAAACAGTACCTCAGCATTAAGCATCAATACCCTGATGCAATACTGTTTTTCCGCATGGGCGATTTCTATGAGATGTTCTTTGAAGATGCCAAGGTGGCATCAAAGATCCTGGGTATCGCTCTTACTTCAAGGGGAACCTTTAATGGCGATAAGGTCCCCATGTGCGGGGTGCCCCATCACGCTTCAAAGGCTTACGTTGCCCGATTGGTTGCCGAGGGCAAGAAGGTCGCCATTTGCGAGCAGGTAGAAGCCCCAGGACTCAGCAAGGGTATAGTAAAGCGAGAGGTGGTACGCATTGTAACTCCTGGTTCGGTGCTGGACGAAAGAGAACTTGGTGAAGAGGACAACCTTTACATAGCGTGTTTGGCAAGGATTTCTCCTTTCTATGGTCTGGCTTATATCGATCTTTCAACCGGAGAATTCAGGGTAACTCAGGTCTCTGAATGGGAGGAAATCATAGATGAGCTTGCCAGAATTTCACCTGCTGAGCTTTTGGTCCTCCATAGGGATAGACTAGCAGAGCATGAGGCACTTAGAGAGTATCATATCGAGGAGTTGGGTAATGATTACTTCGATCCTTCAATGGCTGAAGAGACTCTAATGGAGCAATTGGAGGCCTCCTCTCTGGCCTCTTACGGCCTCGAGGACATGAAAGCTGCAATGGTTGCAGCAGGGGGCGTACTGACCTATCTCCGCAATACTCAAAAGACAGATTTGGCCCATATCAAGGAGGTAACCCCTTACAGGCCTGGTGACTTCATGTTCTTGGATCAGGCCACCACCGCTAATTTGGAACTTTTCAGGACCATCAGGAGACAATCCAATAGGGGCACGCTACTCAGCATTTTGGATAAGACCTTAACCCCCATGGGCAGCAGACTACTGAAAAAGTGGATAGCTTATCCTCTGGTGAATCTTGAGGTTATTAGACAGAGGCTTGCGGCCGTCTCCGAGTTGTACGATGACCCTTTGTTGCGTATGGATCTGAGGATGGAGTTGAACCAGATCTATGACCTTGAAAGACTTAATGGTAGGATCTCTCTTGGGAGAGCTACGCCCAAGGATTTGCTGGCCTTGAGGAATTCGCTCAAGAGGATCCCGGAAATCAAAAAACGCTTGGAGAATCTGGCAAGTGTGCTCTTGGCCAGTATTGGGGAGCAACTGGATCCCCTTGATGATGTGTACCAGTTGGTAAATGGGGCTATTCGCGAAGATGCTCCTGCGGTTTTAAAGGACGGAGGAGTCATAAAGAAGGGTTACAACCGGGAGCTTGACAGATTAATAGATTTGGCTCAGGGCGGAAAAGAGTGGATAGCGAAATTTGCAAAGGAGGAACAGGAAAGAAGCGGCATCCCCAATCTCAAGGTAGGCTATAATAAGGTTTTTGGGTACTATATCGAGGTGTCAAAGGCAAATCTGAAATTGGTGCCCTCTCACTACATCAGGAAACAGACCCTTGTAGGCGGAGAGCGTTTCGTGACCCCTGAGCTAAAAGAGATGGAGGAGGAGATCCTTCAAGCTGAGCAGAATAGGATAGCGCTTGAACAGGAACTATTTAATGAAGTGGTCAAAGCGATATCGGAACAAAACAAGAGAATCAAACAGACCGCCCAATTGATTGCTCAGTTGGATGTGCTTGTGGCCTTGGCGAATGTGGCAGAACAGTATGGCTATGTTTGCCCCGAGCTGGACATGGGCCGAGAACTTGAGATAAGGGAGGGCAGACACCCTGTAATTGAACAGACCCTGAAAAATGAAGGGTTTGTACCCAATGATATTGTACTTGACGAAACTGAGCAGCAGATGATGATAATCACTGGCCCTAATATGGCCGGTAAATCCACAATACTTCGGCAGACTGCGCTGATAGTGTTAATGGCTCAGATGGGCAGCTTTGTTCCGGCCACCAAAGCCAGGATAGGACTTGTGGACAGGGTATTCAGCCGGGTAGGAGCCTCGGATGACATCACAAGGGGGCGAAGCACCTTTATGGTGGAAATGAATGAGACGGCCACCATTCTGAGGAATGCAACTCCCAGGAGCTTGGTGATTCTTGATGAAATCGGAAGGGGGACGAGCACTTATGACGGACTCAGCATTGCATGGGCGGTTGCAGAAGCGCTCCATGACGTGGGCGGTATTGGTGTAAGGACGCTTTTTGCAACCCATTACCATGAACTCACGGAGCTGGTAACTACGAAAAGCAGAGTTAAGAACTTCAATGTTGCCGTAAAAAGATGGAAGGGGAAAATTATCTTTCTCCGGAAGCTGGTCCCTGGCGGAACGAGCCGCAGCTATGGTATAGAGGTTGCCAAGCTTGCGGGACTACCAGAGCCGGTAATACGAAGGGCAAGGGAGATACTTGAAAACCTGGAAGGTGAACAGGTGGATGAAGCAGGCCGCCTTAGGATAGCCCACGGCACCCCACACTCAGAGGAAGTGGTCCAACTCAACCTCTTCGGTATGCATGATGATCACCTCAGGAAATGGATAAAGAGCCTTGATATCTCCAGGATGACCCCCATAGAGGCCATGGTGGAACTGGACAAAATGAAGAAGTACTTGGAGAACAACGAGGGGATTGACCCGAGAGAAGACTATGGTTAGGCTTGG
>JALVSJ010000573.1 GCA_027024445.1 Desulfobacterales bacterium | reverse complement strand
GTGGTATAACCGATTGGGTTTTGAGCTGCTCGCCTTGAGCCTTGTTCCTTTAGCCTTGCACCTCGCGCGCAGCCGCCGACTCAACGACCAGGCGACACGACGACCCAATGAACCCAATGGACCCGCCACAGCTCATAGGCGGGCAAGCCAAATGGACTGAATAGACCAAACGGACTGAACAGACCAAATGGACCAAATAGACCAAACAGACCATATTTGGAGTTAGGACCATGAAACATATCATCAAAATCTCTTTATTAATATTCCTGATAGGTCTTGTCATTCCATGCATAGCTATAGCAGGTTCTGCCACACTTCACTGGCAGCCGAACACAGAATCTGACCTTGCTGGCTACAGAATTTACTATGGGGCCTCGTCTCGGTCTTATGGTCCATATATTCCAGTGGGCAAAAATACCACATCCTACACTATCAATAATCTCGCCGACGGCCAAACCTACTACTTCGCCCTCACTGCCGTGGACACTTCAGGCAATGAAAGTGGGTATTCACAAGAGGTGTCAAAGGCAATCTCAAGTTCTAGTTCTAGTAGTGACTTTTCCACCTTGGTTCGGCAATACCTTACGCACATATATCAGGAAGTTTTAGGAAGGGATCCTGATCAACCTGGTTTGGATTGGTGGGCTAATCTCATATTAACAGGAAGAATGAGTGCTAAAGAGGTCGCACAAGGGTTTATATCTAGTGACGAATTCAGAGGGCGGAACGTAACGAATAGCGAATTTGTCAACATTCTTTATAGAGCATTTTTAGAAAGAGAGCCTGACAGCTCTGGATACAATTTTTGGTTAGCCCAGCTGGAGAGCGGGAAGAGTAGACAAAATCTCCTGAATGATTTTTTGGCATCTCATGAATTCGCTATTGTTTGTCATAAATATAGGATAAGACCATATAAACACGGCGAAAATATTGCTGGCCAGGCCTTGGCATTTGTTTCCCATCTATATATAGAGTGCTTAGGAAGAAACCCCGATCAATCTGGCTTAAGCTGGTGGACACAGCTATTGCTTAACAAATCTATGACTGCTGGTGGAGTAGCTCGAGGCTTCATATTCAGTGACGAATTCAAAAGACGGGATACAACAGATGAAGAGTTTGTGAGTATTCTTTATAAGGGGCTCTTAGGTCGAGATCCTGACAGTAGCGGGTATAACTTTTGGCTCAATAAGTTAAGGAGTGGGTGGTCTAGGGAGCAAGTATTAAATGGATTTTTAGGGAGCTCTGAATTCGCTAGTGTGTGTCAGTCGTATGATCTTAGTCCGTGATTTAGTAAAACTCCTCAGATAGATCAAGCTCAAAGTCTCTTGATGAACTTGCCGCCGGGCTTATGGCGCGACAGATTTCCTTGTTTTTCGTTTTTTCCCGCGAGACCTTTCAGTGCGCCAGGCTAAGCCTGGAGCAGTGGGATGAGTATTGATAGTCAGATACTTTGAAATCTGTTTAGTGACCTGGTACTGTCAACTATTTTGTGTAAATTCTCCCTGGGTCAGTTTCTTGAGAGAAGGCAGATTTTTTCCCACTTTTCCTATGGGTTTTGACTGCCAGTTAACCTCTCTACCTGGCGGTAGACAGGCATCTTCAGGCTAATGAATGCCAGGAGAGTATAGCAGGACCTCTCTCCTGCAAGTATCTCCATTGGCTTCGTCCTGCGTTTGAATTCCTTATTGAGTCTTTCAATGGAGTTTGTGGTCCTCAAACAAATCCATTCATCTTCTGGGAAGTCCAGATACGTAAGACAAGCCTCTAAGGATCTGTCCAAGCATTTCACTGCAGAGGGTATGTCCCTTTCCCATCTGTTTTTAAATTGTTCAAAGAACTCGATCGCCTTTTCCCTGGACGAGGCATAGAAGATGGAACGTAGCTCATCACTTATTGTATCTTTCAGTTTCCTGGGTACCTTGGCCAAAACATTACGGGCTACATGGACCTGGCAGCGCTGGATCTTTGCCTTTGGGAACTCTTCTTTGAAAACCTTTTCCAAGCCAGGTAGCCCATCCATGATTCCTAACAACACTGTCGAGCAATCCAATCCGCGCCTCTTGAGATCCTTGAAAAACTCTCTCCAATTAGAGGCAGATTCCTTATCCCCGGCCTGTAGCCCTAACACCGTCCGTGTACCGTCTTCTCTCACCCCTATGGCCACAAGCACGGGCACCTTCTCCACACTCCCACTTACCCTCATGGAGAAGTTTACCCCATCTACAACCATATACCTGATCTTCTCCTCGCTTAGGTCTCGTTCCCTCCAGGCCTCCACTGCATCAGTAAGCTGGCTTGCCGCCCTGCTAACTTCACTGTGTGACAGAGCCCTGCCAATCAGACGCTTTGACATTAAGGCCAGAGTACGGGTACTTACCCCAGAGAGAAACATCACACATATGTCTTCCCTGATGGCATCCTCGTATCGCTTGCTCCGAGGGATTAACTGGGTCTTGAACTTACCCTTACGGTCTCTAGGAACTCTAAGATCTAACTGCCCTATCCCTTTAAGGGTAAAACGCCTTCCATAGGAGCCATTGCGATGATTACTCTGACTGCCACCTCGCTCATACCGACCCCGACCAAGAAAAGCCGTCAGCTCAATGTCCATAAGCTCAGACATAT
>JALVSJ010000572.1 GCA_027024445.1 Desulfobacterales bacterium | reverse complement strand
TTATTCTTTGCCTAGGGTTTGCAGGGATCCTCACAGCCGTGTACTCTTGGCAGGTATTGGACCTCAAGAAAAAACTTTTGCTGATGGAAGAGTTCCATGGTTTGTTTGAAGATATCCTGGAAGTGCGGCGTTACGAAAAAAACTTTATGTATTTTAGGGAAGCTAGCAGCCTTGAGGAAATTTCACTATATCTGGATCGCACCATCAGGAAATCTAATCGTTTGGCACCCAAGATAATCACCATAGTGGGAGAAAAGCGTTTTAAGGAATTCGAGGCGAATCTATTGAAATACAAGACCTCCATTGAGGCCTGTCTTACTAAGTGTGGCGAGCCGGATATTGTTGAATTGCGCGCCATTGGAACCTCAATGGTGGACTTTGCACAAAAGCTTTTAGTAGAGAAAAGGAAAAGAATCGACAAGGTGTTGAAGCAGATTTTAATCCTTCCCCTTGCATATATGGGAGGGTTCGTTGTGTTGATCGTTTTGCTTTTCCAATCCCTGGCAAAGAGCATTCTAAGTCGTATAGCATTTGTTCAAAAGGCAACGGAAGAGGTGGCACAGGGTAACTTTACTCCCATTGAAAACCCTACAAAAGCCCAAGACGAGGTGACGGAACTCATTGATGCGTTCAACAAGATGGCCGCAGAACTTGAATCCCGCTGGGAGCAGTTGGTGGAGTCCAGAAAACTGGCCTCAATAGGCACGTTTACCTCAGGGATCGCACACGAATTGAACAATCCGCTCAATAATATTTCATTGACGGCTGAGACATTACTGGAAGAATGTGACACCCTGGACAAGGGGGAGTCAAAAGAGATGATCCTGGACATCATTAATCAGGCCAGCAGAGCGAGCGAAGTGGTAAGGAACCTTCTTGACTTCTCCCGTACCGAGGCTCCAGCCCTTAAAAAGTTAGAGGTGGAAGAGGTGATTCAGAAGACGGTCAGTCTAATAAGAAATCAACTCATGATCGTGGGCGTAAAACTGGAACTCAATATACCTGAAGACATTCCCCCTATTCGCGGGAATCTTCATAACCTGGAGCAGGTATTTCTGAATCTGCTGCTCAATGCTATTCAGGCCATGCCTGATGGCGGCAAGATTACAATAGAGGTAAGAAGCACAGAAGACGGATACGTTGCCATTGACGTCAGCGACACCGGGGTAGGAATAAAACCTGATGCCCTTGAGAAAATCTTTGACCCCTTTTACACAACTAAGCCTGCTGGGCGAGGAACAGGCCTGGGATTGTCAATCGTCTATGGGATCATCAAGAAACACGGGGGCTATGTAGAGGTCAAGAGCGAGGTAAATGTGGGGACGACTTTCACAGTTTACCTTCCGGTATACAAAGAGCAAGACGAGGAGATGGAATAAATGCGGGTGGCAATAGTTGACGATGAGTTGACTGTGTGCAACCGACTTAGGCGGATCTTGGCCAATGAGATGTTTGAGGTGGAGGTTTTCTTAGAGGCCTCCGAATTTCTGCGGGTTCATGAATCTCGCCCCTTCCACATCGTATTCCTTGATCTCAGGCTGCCTGATAGCAATGGATTCGATGTCTTGTCTAGTTTGAAGCCTGCCTATGAGGATCTTGAGGTGATAATAATCACCGGATACGGATCCATAGAAACAGCGATCGAGGCCATAAAGATGGGCGCCTATCACTACTTGGCAAAGCCTTTCAGGTTGGAAGAGGTGAGACTACTTGCAAAAGGGGCTAAGGAGAAGATTGAACTGAAAAGAGAGAACAGGCGATTGAGGGATTCCCTTGGCTCTCAAGACGTATTCAAAGATTTTATCGGCAATAGCAAAGTTATGCAGGAAGTTTTTGATACCATCCGAAAGGTTGCCCCAATAAACTGCAATGTCCTTATACAAGGCGAGACGGGAACAGGTAAAGAGCTTGCAGCCCGTTCGATCCATATGCTCAGCCCAAGGAGGAAGCGCCCCTTTGTGTCCTTTAATTGCGGAGGGTTTACAGAAGAGCTCATTGCCAATGAGTTGTTCGGACACGAAAAGGGAGCCTACACAGGGGCAACGGCCACCAAAATCGGTCTTCTGGAATCAGCCGACGGGGGAACCGTTTTCCTTGATGAGATAGGGGAGATGCCCCCGTCCATGCAGGTAAAACTGCTGCGGGTGATTCAGGATAAGAAAATTCTTCGTGTTGGAGGGACCAAGCCCGTTGATCTGGACATCCGGATCATAGCAGCATCAAATAAAGACCTGAGAGAAGCTATTTGCGAAGGCAGTTTCAGGAATGACCTCTATTATCGCATAAACGTGGTATCCCTGTCTCTGCCGAGGCTTTCCGAAAGAAAGGACGATATCCCCCTTCTCATCTCTCATTTTATTGCCAAGTATAACAAATCATTTGGCAAAAAGACTAAACGGCTATCTGATAGGGCCTTAGAGATACTGATGCACTATGATTATCCTGGCAATGTAAGGGAGCTGGAAAATATCATTCAGCGGGCTGTGGCACTGGCAGAGGGCCAAGTAATCAGGACAAAAGATCTTCCTTCTGATCTACAAAGATTGGAGTTTAAGTCAGTAGAGGGTGAAGGACTCCTGAGCTTAGAAGAAGTGGAAAGGGAATATATTGAAAAGGTCTTGAAAAAAACAGGT
>JALVSJ010000571.1:410-2638 GCA_027024445.1 Desulfobacterales bacterium | reverse complement strand
CAGGGGATCTACGACCTCGGTTATGGCGGTTTCCTCCTGGATGATTTGTTGAGTCCTCAAGGACAGAAGCGCTGCCTGTTCAGTAGGTACCGAGTATGCCTCGTCATAGGAATCTACGTGCAGAGATTGGGCACCTCCCAAAACAGCAGCCAATGCGTGATAGGAAGAACGGATGATGTTGTTAAGCGGTTCTTGCTGAAAAAGAGACACACCCGAGGTCTGAACATGGCAGCGCATCCACATAGAGCGAGAGTCCTTGGCCTCGAATCTATGTTTCATGATCTTGTACCAGAGTCTTCGCACAGCCCGTAGCCTGGCAATCTCTTCAAAAAAGTCATTACCAACCGACCAGAAAAATGCCAACCTACGCGCTATCAGATCAATATCAAAGCCCCGGCGCACCATCTCACTCAGGGTTTCTATACCATTGGCCACTGCTACCGCTGTTTCTGTGATTGCAGAAGTGCCAAATTCCCTTAAATTGTACCCGTTGAGGGTGATAAAATTCCATTTTGGTACATTTTGCCTGATAAATTCGATGTTATCACATTGAAGCCTGAAGCAATCCCGGGGGGGAATATATTCTGAGCCACTACGGACTAATTCTTCCAGGGTAATGTCATTCTGAACGCTTCCCCTTAATCTGTCCCACGGGACGCCTTTTTCCTCGGCAAGCACGAGAAACATGGCGAAGAGTATGGCAGTGTTAGAAGGGTAATGGGTGACTATGGATATGGTCACTTCATCGAGGGGAATGTCCTTGAAAAGGAGGGCCATGTCCTCCACAGAGTCAACGCAGACCCCGGACATCCCCACTTGGCCCTCTGCAGCAGGATCATCAGAGTCATACATCTGAATGGTGGGAATATCAAAAAGTACGTTCAGGCCCGTGGCCCCATGGGCAAGCATGAACTTCATGCGCTCATTTGTCTCCTCTGGTGAGCCGAAGCCAGTAAGCTGGCGAATAGTAAATTTTTTGCCGCGATACATGTTGGCATGTATCCCCCTTGTAAAAGGAGGTTCCCCTGAAAAGCCTAGGTCTCCCTCGTATTCGAGGTCCGACACTGAAAGAGGTGTATACAGAAGTTCTCTACCTATCCCAGAACCTAGGATAGTAGATGGAGCCTTAAGCCAGTGGAATCTATCATATTCCGGCACCATTGTATTCTTCCAGTTTTCCAGGCGGTCCTTTAGCCTTTTCAAAGCAATAGGATTATATAGTGGTGTTCTGGTGGACCGGGCAGCTGCCTGTGCGAGGATTTGTTTGGTAGTCTTTTTCTCAGCCATGAGAGGCTCCCTGAGTATTAAACATTATTGGAATCTGCTAATATCAGTATAGCAGATGGCTAAAATTGTCAATATATAATAAATCCAGATTATGCGCGAAGGCCAGCCGAATCAATTTGAGACAATGGGATGTTCCCGAAGCAGCGTCGGGAGGTCCTTGGAAGACTGCATCTACCGAATGAGCCTCCCTTGAACTCTCGTGGCGGTCCGAGTAGGGATGCTCAGGTTACGAACGGCGCAGCCCACCGCGATTCTCTCGGGCATCCCGTGAGCCCTGCCCGCCGGGCAGGCGGGGAGGACCGCCCCCCTGTAAGGAGTCAGATGCAGTCTGAAAAGGATCTTCCGACGGCGCAGCGAACGCAGCAAAAGGATGTCCCATTGCGTTTGATCAAACAGGTGACGCCGAAAGACTGTTACACGGTGCTCCACAAGACAATTTGAATATTGGCGCATAATCTGGGATAAAGTGTAGGGTATAGAGTTTAAGGTGTGTGGATGGCAGATTTTAGAGACATCTTGTCCAGCATTGACAGGGGGTAGCATAACCAATATACTGCCCCGCGGTAAGGGAGGTAACGGCAGGTGTTGACTCGAATTCAGCCTAAACGGTTTTCTGACGAGATTGCTGAGCAGATTCTGGGGCTAATTAAGAAGGGAAAACTGAAGCCAGGTGATACACTGCCTTCTGAGCGGGAGATGGCATCGAGCCTGGGTGTAAGCCCACCGCCGTTGAGAGAAGGGCTCAAGAAGCTCGAAACCCTGGGATTTATAGAGATTCAGCCTCGACGCAAGATAGTAGTCAAATCCATAACCGGAAAGTCAATGCAAGATCCCCTTGCTCAGGCCATTGAAGGGGACATTGAAATGGTGGTCCAACTCCTTGAGGTCAGAAAGATACTTGAATCATGGGCTGCCTCGAGGGCCGCACAGCGGGCTGATAG
>JALVSJ010000571.1:0-400 GCA_027024445.1 Desulfobacterales bacterium | reverse complement strand
TTCGGAGAGCTTCAAAAAGACTTTGAAAGGGATACCCTAGGGGTTGACGCTGACGCAAAGTTCCATCTTGCCATTTACGAGGCCACGGGGAACACCATCTTGTGCCATATTGGTTTCACTTTATTCGACATATTATGGGAGAGCCAGAAACTCACGAGAGAGACCATGTTCAAGGAGCAGGAGAATAAGCGCCGGCTCTTAGAGCAGCATCATGCCATATTCTCGGCTATCAAAGAGAGGAATCCTCGGAAGGCCCGTTCGGCGATTTTAGCCCACCTAAACTTTGCCAAGAAGAAAATCCTGGAACTTGCAGGCTAAGTGGAACAGCATAGCTCTAAAGCACTTATTTTGCGAGTCAAGGACCTGGGAGAGTCCGACCTACTGGTCCTTTTTTTTACTC
>JALVSJ010000570.1 GCA_027024445.1 Desulfobacterales bacterium | reverse complement strand
GTCCCAACCTTCCGGGCGAGTGCACTAACTGCGCCCATGGTCAGCGAATGATCCACACCGATAAGGCAGGGTACCTGTGGACAGATGCTGGAGACCCATTGTTCGACTCGATTGATGTAATACAAGGAATTTTCTTCATCAATAAACTTAACAAAGTTTTCAACTGTAACCTGATGTAACGCCTCGCTGGGCGGAACCGGCCTAAGCCATGGTTCCACCTCTATACTACCTCTGGCCTCCACAATGCCCTGTGACACATCTTCTGCTAAAAGTTCAACAATCCAGTAATAAGGATCGTCCGGCATAAGGCCTCGACTGGCGACCTGGATCTTTTCCTGCACTGCATCGTATCTCTCGTCACAATCCAAGCAGCAGCCGAACACTACGATTTTATTTTTTCCCTTTTGCCCCATCTGAAAAAGTTAACGGCCCCCTTGATCAACCTGCTGATCAAAGGGGGCCAATGATATTATTCCAGACCCATCTGCTTATTTGCTCTTGAAATAGTCGTCTCTAGCTTTTCTCAGTTGCTGAACATTTTCAAGAGGAGAGGGGGGCGCTATGCCGCAACCAGGGCACAAGAAGTCAGTACCGTTTTCGAGA
Source organism: Desulfobacterales bacterium (assembly GCA_027024445.1). Lineage (GTDB taxonomy): Bacteria > Desulfobacterota > DSM-4660 > Desulfatiglandales > Desulfatiglandaceae > B111-G9. The sequence goes on along the minus strand of JALVSJ010000570.1, from coordinate 2,035 downwards.
CACTGGGTGGCTTCTTTATAAACCTCTTCAGGGGTGCCACTAAACAGAGTGGTGGCAGTTGCCACGTTCCCAAAAACTCTTACGCCCTTGTTATGCGCAATTTCTACTGCTCTCTTCAGGTCTGCTTTTTCCTCGATACTGATACCTGCCGCTCCTGTGTCGCACATCATTTCTATTATTGGATCAGTATTGGCACAAATGTGGAGAACCACAGGACCCTTGACTCTCTTAATGATTTCTTGTTCAACAGGGAGTACAAACTTTTTGAAGAATCTCGGGCTGAGCAGAGCCGGACTAGCCGTGGGTTCAGCGAATACGTAATAGTCTGCACCATTATCAAAAGCAAAATTTGCCGCCGCTATAGCAGCTTCTTTTGTCACCTCCAGGACCTTTTGCACATCCTCAGGTCTCTTGAAGCACCATTTCATAAAGGTTTCGGTACCAACCAGGTTAGCAGCGCATGTGAAGGCTCCTTCTGTTTCCCCGAATATAACCATTTCATCATCGACTTTTTCCTTCAGGAGTTTAAAATGTTCCTTATAAACTGGAAATCTTCCTCTTTCCAAGAAATCCGAAGGGAAGTCAAGGCCTTCAATTCCCCCTTCATATGGATGGCTCTTTATATAGTATTGTCTATCAATGGTAGGCTCCCCGAGTTCACAGCCCATTGCTTCACTCATTGCAGTAATGTCCCAGCCCATTGCCTTAACCCACTCAAAACCTCCATACTTGGGCCCAGCAAGTGCCAGCTCTGTCATGGCCACTGGATCAACATCAGCTTTGGGCCTTTCCGCACCGCATTTTTTCATGAAGTCGACCACACCATATGTCGTGGTGCTGCCAACAGGGGTCATGTCCACATCTTTGCCTGTGAATCTTCTCCAGAACCGTTCTTTTAAACTCATTTGTGCCATTGTTTCCCCTCCTGATAAGTGGGAGTTATTAATTATGTCAATTATACAAAATTCCTAGTCCTGATCAAATTCCAGTACTGCATTTCTGGGCAGGGCAATTTCCAACCCCACCTCAGCGGCTTTGATAACAGCCACTGGCACGGGGCATGAACTATGGCACCCCGACTCCTCAGCCGACCTATATATTGGGTTCTTGCTAACCTGTGCAAGAGCTCCCCTAAGATCAATCTGGATAACCTTGGAAGCAAAATCTTGAATTTTCTCGCACTGGGATACCAGCTCAATCTCTACGATTCTGTGTTCTTTCTTGTACACAAACACAGAGCAATGAAAACCGCATATACCGGGGTCAACTTTGAGTTTAACGTCTGCGGGCCTTTTTTCTACTTTTTCCGTTTCTTGGATTGGTAGTTCCCTCCTCGTGTCAGCCTTTACTTTTTGTTATTGATTCAAAATCTCATCTGGTACCAACCCTTTTAGATGTGGAAATTCATCTGTCATATGAGGAATGTACATTGCCTCCATGAATTGCTTTTGAAAGTCTTCCTCCACAGTAAGTTCGATATATTCAACGTTTCTAGCTACCCAATTAGCTTCTTCGCGCTTTTTTCTGTTCAATAGGGCAATTCGCGCACCATCTCCTGCTGCATTTCCCACGGCGATTATGTTGTCTATGGGACAATCGGGAAAGAGCCCCATGATTAACGCCTTTTCCCTGTCTACATGGGTGCCAAAGGCGCCGGCTATCTTGACCTGGTCTACCTTTTCAATCCCCATTCTTCTCATCATAATCTTGCATCCGCAATATAGCGCCCCTTTAGCCAGTTGGATTTGACGAATATCTTTTTGGGTTACCACAATATCCTTATTGATGGCAGTCTCCTCGGCCCATGCTATCACAAACTCATTTTGGCCATTTTCCGGATTTTTTCTGAAGCGATTCGATTTCTGTTTGGGATTAAATCTTCCGTTCTTTAATATGACTCCGGATCGAAAGAGTTCTGCCAATAAATCGAGAATCCCTGATCCACAAATGCCCTTGGTTTTCATTTCTTCTGGCTTAGAGTAACTCCTCCAGGCCTCTCTTCCAATGACCTTGTAATCAACCTCATGGGTTTCAG
>JALVSJ010000569.1 GCA_027024445.1 Desulfobacterales bacterium | reverse complement strand
AAGCCTATTTGCAACGCGTGGGGTGCCTCTCGCCCGCCTGGCAATTTCCATTGCTCCATCTTCCTTAATGGGGATTTCAAGCAATTGGGCCGATCTGGTAATAATTTGCTTGAGGTCTTCGGGCTCGTAAAATTCCACGCGCAGTACCACTCCAAAGCGATCCCTTAAGGGAGGGGTGAGTAGGCCTGCCCGGGTAGTAGCTCCCACCAGGGTGAAAGGTGGCAGGGGGATCTTCATTGTCCTGGCTGAGGGACCCTGACCAATGATTATGTCCAGCTTATAGTCCTCCATGGCGGGATACAGGATCTCTTCTACCACATGATTCAGGCGGTGGATCTCATCTATAAAGAGCACGTCCCTGGGTTGGAGGCTGGTAAGTATAGCGGCCAGGTCACCAGGCTTCTCGATAACAGGTCCTGAGGTGCTCTTTATGTCCACGCCAAGTTCATTGGCAATGATGTGTGCAAGGGAGGTCTTGCCCAATCCAGGGCTACCGTGGAGAAGCACATGGTCCAGGGCCTCGGTCCGATTCTTGGCTGCCTCTATAAATACCCTGAGGTTCCTCTTGATTTCCTTTTGCCCCACATACTCTTCGAGCGTACGGGGCCTGAGGCTCACCTCTGCGGGAGCATCATCACCAAGGATCTCAGGGTCTGTTATCCTATCTGCCATGTCTCAAACGGTGGAGCGTCATGAAAGAATCCGGAGCGCCTCTTTTATCAGGGTTTCAAGGGAATTATTATTAACAGATTGTCTGGCTTTGTCCACAGCCTTTTTGGCCAGATTGGCTGAATAGCCCAGATTCACCAGAGCGGAGAGGGCATCAGCGCTTATGGTGTCATCAATGGGTGCTTCAGGATAGGCAACTGGGGACTGCTGGGCGCCCAGGCGGCCTGCCTTGTCTTTAAGTTCAAGGACTATTCGCTCCGCAGTTTTCTTGCCCACCCCTGGGATGGCCTTAAGACGGTTGGTGTCACCCAGGGCGATAGCCTGAAGCAATTCCTGAGGGCCGATCCCAGATAGGATGTTGACAGCCAGCTTTGGGCCTATGCCCGAGACGGAGATTAGGAGCATAAACAGGTCTTTTTCCAGAGGAGAAGAGAATCCAAACAGTGCTAGGGAATCCTCCCTGACATGCGTATAGATGTGGAGACTGACCGTCTCATTTTGCTCAGGGAGGGCATAAAAAGTGGACAGTGGTACGAAGACTTCATAGCCAATGCCACCTGCCTCTACAATGATTGACTGGGGAGTTTTTCTGAAAAGTTGTCCTGTAAGATACGCAATCATTCAATTATTCCATTCTTCCAACCCGCCAGACTAACGGCGGGCAACCCCGCCAAAAACCTCAGGCGGGCAAGTATTCCAATATTCCATTATTCCATTCTTCCAATATTCCAGTACCCTCCTACCTCCTCTGCCTTGCAAACTGTGACCAATTTGCATGGCAAATGGCGGCTGCAAGTGCGTCGGAGGTATCATAACCCGGGTCTTCCTTTAGTTTAAGAATCATCTTGACCATAGCACGTACCTGATCCTTTGTAGCCCTTCCATACCCTACCACTGCCTTCTTGATCTCAAGGGGTGAATATTCATAGATCTTTACACCACAATGGACGGCTGCAATCATTACCACACCCCTGGCGTGGCCCAATTTCAGGCTGCTTTTTGCATTTTTGGCATAAAACACCTCTTCCACCGCCATTTCTGCAGGTTTGAACTCATCCATAAGGTTTAACATGGATAGAAAAATCTCATGCAAGCGGTCATAAAAGGGGGCATTACTGGGAGGGGTTATGTGGCCGAATCCCACGCAGGTGAGACCCTGGGGCGTCTTCCTAACAATTCCGTAGCCTGTTGTTCTTGAGCCGGGATCAACCCCCAGCACGATCATGAGCTAAGGGCCTCCATCACATCATCCGGGATATCGAAGTTCGCATAAACGTGGCTCACATCATCATTGTCTTCTAGGGCTTGCATAAGGCTGAGCATCTGTTGGGCCTTCTTGCCGTCTAGTTTAACAGTGTTCTTGGGAATCATGCTAATTTCGGCCACAGAATATGGTATGCCTTCGTCTTCTATTGCCTTCTTCACTGTCTCAAAGTCTCCGGGTTCGGTAATCACCTCAAACTCTGTGTCTCCTTCTCTCACATCTTCGGCTCCCGCCTCCAATGCCACATCCAGGAGTTTTTCTTCATCCACCTTATCCTTTTCTATTACTATCAGGCCCTTTTTCTCAAAGAGCCAGGCCACACATCCAGGCTCCCCAAGGCTCCCGCCATGACGCTCAAAGAGGTGTTTGACTTCCGCCACCGTGCGATTTCTATTATCCGTGAGGCAGTCAACCAGTACAGCCACTCCCCCTGGTCCGTAACCTTCATAGCTCGCCTCTTCATATGAGGCCCCCTCTAACTCGCCCGTGCCCTTCTTGATGGCTCGCTCAATGTTCTCCTTGGGCATGTTTTCGGCCTTTGCTGCTGCTATTGCAGCCCTGAGGCGAGGATTACCGCTCGGATCACCTCCGCCCATTCGAGCGGCCACCGTGATTTCCCTTATAAGCTTGGTGAATATCTTACCCCTCCTTGCGTCTGCAATGCCTTTCTTATGTTTGATAGAACTCCATTTTGAATGGCCTGACA
>JALVSJ010000568.1 GCA_027024445.1 Desulfobacterales bacterium | reverse complement strand
CTCCTTGGCCAGGTACTCCATAATAGGCGTGGCAGGAGTTATGGGATATCCAAAGTAAAGCTTCAATCCGGCATCAAGGGCTGCTTGGCCAATGGCCACATTGCCACTCAGTAATTCTCTCTGGTTTGCTGAATCAGGTGACTGAAGGACCGGGAATTGGTCAGGTGCGCCCTTCAGTTCCTCAAGCACATAACGGTAACCTGCCTCAAAACAGTTAATATTTGCCTCAAGTACTTTGTCGCCTTTTCTCGCAAACTTGTTTGTGACGGCCGCCCTGAAGCCATCAGGAGGAAAGCCCAGGCATGCTGCAAGGGCACCGAGCGCTACAAGGTTGCGCCCACGGCTGCTTCCTGATACCTGTGTAGCGAGGTCTATGAAAGGAACACCAAGCAGGGTCATCCCTGGACCTGCGTGGGCAGCGATGCTTTCGCCTTCAGGTACAAGCGAAGGAGGGTGATTGTCGAACAAAATGAGTGCCGTATCTTTCAAGAAACTAATGCGGGACAGCGATTGCTTATCATCCAGTGACACAAGTATATCCGTCTGGTCTGCCAGTGCGGTGAGCTTTGTCTCTCCTATTCTGGATCGTGTCACACACCTGCCGAAACCTCTGATCTCAGCCGGATAAGAATCAAAGGCCAGGATGTGAAAGCCCAGTCCAGCTACAGCCTGGTTGAGCAGTCCACCGGCAGCTATGGTTCCGTCGCCAGACATGCCACAGAACTCAATGGTTATGTCCATAATACTTCCTCAGACCCCGGCTCTCCTTTTTCTCTAAAAACTGAGCCACCACGACGTGTTGACGTTGACATCATCGCGGTCAAAGATACTTTCTGCGGAGGTCTCAGCCTTTACGCTACAGCCAACCAGGTTCAGAGCGGCAATCCGCCCCAGTGCTACGGCATTATCAAAGCCTATAGACACCCAGTAGTCCTTTATTTGGGGGTGATAAATCTGGGCGCAATCCCCGGCAGCATATACGTTCTCAAGCCCAGTATTGAGGTACTCGTCCACCAGAATTCCCCGGTCAATGGTAAGACCGCTCCTCGTAAGAAATGCCACATCAGGAACCAGCCCGAAAAAGGCACCGATCATCCCAACTCGTAATGTCTCGCCACTGACCGTAACTTCGTAGTCTCCCTCAGGCCTTCTGGATATGCCTTTGAAGTTGTCAAAAAAAATGGTGCGAGCCCCTCTCACTTGAAGCCTTCTAGATAGCTCTTCAACTACATCGGCGTCATATCGAAGGGGCCATAATGCCTCCCTGGTGATGGCAAATGTGACCTGCTTTCCCAGGCTGAGCAGGGCCCTAGTCACGGCAAGGGAAGTGAGGTCCCCGCCGATAATGAGGACTGACTCAACTTTTGCCACATATTGCCGCCATGACTTGGCATCTTTGAAAGTCTTAAGGGTCCACAATATTTGCCTAAAGGATCCAAGGCGTTCCGGGACCCTGGGAGTACCACCAACTGCGATGATCAGTCCGTCAAACTTTAAGGTCTCTCTGTGCTCGAGCAGCAAAAAATTCTTGTCAAAATCAATGGTCTTGACTTCCTGAGCCCGCCTCAGAAAAATGCGATGCTCGTTCCAAAAGTTGCTGCTACACGGATAAATGTCCTTCTCCTCTACTTCACCGGAAATTATCTTGGGCAACAAATGAGGGCGGTAAGGAGGGGAGACATCTTTTGTAATAACGGTAACTGCAGCATCTGCCAGGCTCTGCCTGAGGGTCAGGGCTGCTGAAAGGCCTGCAGGGCCTGAACCTATAATCACAAACTTGTCTTCAGCCATTGTATTCCTCGTGAGGCCACGGTCCGGGGAGAAGCTCAACGCGGGACACCGAGATGCAATTAACTGGACAGACCCTCATGCACTCCCCGCACCTGATACACCTGTGGTTGTCTATAACAATCCCCGCCACCTGGTTCCACGATGATGTCTCCACCAACTCTAGCAGCATCCCGTCTTTACTCATCCGTGCCTCTTTTACCATCTTGATGCAATCCCTGGGAGCTACGTCAATACAATATCGGCAATAGATACATCTAGTGATGTCAATTTCGTAGTAGAGGTAACAGAGGTAACAGCGCTTGGACTCAGTTACTGCCGCCTCCTGATGCAATCCCTTCTCCACTTCCATGGCGGGCGATGATAGACGCTCCTCAAGAGGTTTCACTGTAGGAATCGGCTCTCTAGGTATAAAATCCCAGTTGCGTTTTCGGTGTGTGCTCTTAGCTTCTGTGAGCCGGAGAGAAGGGTTACATTGGGGAGGGATACCAAGGTCTTGTAAGATGACCGATGCAGCTTTTCTCCCCGAGGCAATTGCCTCTATTACTGTCGAAGGGCCTGTTACGTAATCCCCAGTAGCATAAATTCCCCGAACAGGTGTTTTGAACTGCTCAATGGCAGGGACTAATCTGGTCGAGTCAGAAGCAATTGAACCTGCTGGAAGAGGTTCCCGCCTCTGGCCGGTAGCCACGATTACGGTATCCGCCTCAACATCAAACTCACTGCCCTTTATTGGCTCTATTTCCTGCTTGCCATCCCGTCTCAGGGTTGTGGGCCTTGTCTTAACGAAGGTGACTGCTTGCACCCGACCCTGTCCCTTTATTTCCCGTGCAAGCATGAGGCTTTGGATGGCAATTCCCTCTTTTTTGGTTTCTATTATTTCCTCCGATGTGACCGTAAGGTCCTCCTCAGTCCGCCTTAAACAAATGGATACTTCACGGGCTCCAAGTCTGAGGGCAGTTCTTGCGCAGTCAAACGCGGTAAATCCTGCTCCTATGACAAGGACTTTACCCCCAACACCTGGACTCCTGCCTGAGCACACGTCCATCATGAACTCAAGACCAGCATAGACACCAGGTAAATCTTCACCTGGAATGCCCAGCCTTAGCGGATCGTAGCATCCGATGGCTATAAGAAGGGCATCAAATTCCTCTTCTAGGTCTGAAAGGCTCTTGTCTTTGCCAATTCTTACACCGCTCTGAAGATCTATCCCAAGGTCTAAGATTGCATCAATCTCCTCTCTTAGCACATGCCTGGGCAATCTAAATTGAGGTATGCCATAACGCAGCATTCCGCCTGGCTCCTCCATGGCCTCAAGCACAGTGACCTCGACTCCACTTAGGGCCAGGTCATGGGCAGCAGTAAGGCCAGCAGGACCTGCTCCAACTATGCAAACTTTCTTACCAGACGGAGAGATCCTTGGTCTTTGCAGCCTATTTTTTTGAGGAGAAAAGTCTGAGGCAGCTCTTTTGAGATGACATATGTTAACTGGATCGCCAAGGTCATGCTCGCCATGGCGGCATTTTTTCTCGCAAGGCCGGGAGCATATCCTGCCTAACACACCAGGGAAAAGGTTATATGTGCGATTGATTTCGTAGGAGGTTGCAAAATCGCCATCATAAATAGCTTTAATGTAAGATGGAACATTGGTGAGCACAGGACATGCAGCCTGGCAGGGGATATTGGTCCTGATATAGGCCCTGTCTTCTTTGCTCAATGTGGGTAACAGGTGGCTGGCGCTCACTGAAATCTCCGTATTTCCTTCTTTATCATATTAATGGACTTTGTAACAGGAATTCCCTTGGGGCAGACCCTCGTGCATTCAAAGTGATTCTTGCATCCCCAGGCCCCATGAGGTGTATCAAGTTGTCGCAACCTCTCTTTGGTCTCGGTGTCCCTTGTATCAAAGATATATCGAAATGCCCAAACAAGAGGGGCGGGTCCAAGAAACTGGTCATCCTCATTGCTTACTGGGCACGATGCCACGCATGATGCGCAAAGTATGCAACGAATAACCTGATCCACTTTTTTGCGCTCCTCGGGACTCTGTAGCCTTTCCTTGTCTGGAGGAGCCTGTGAGGAGATAAGATAAGGCCTGATGAGCCTTACCTTTTCAAAAAATGGCGTGAGGTCAACCATCAGGTCCTTGAGCACCTTAAAAGAGGGTAAAGGCTCCACGGTCACTGTCTGCCCCTCGTACTCTTTTGCCAGTTTTTGGCAAGCCAGTCCACATTTTCCATTGATCCTCATGGCACATGATCCGCAAACCCCGTGGCCACAGGACATTCTGTAGGAAAGGGTGCCATCTTGCTCCCATTTTATACGGTTGAGGCAATCGAGGAGCCGCTCAGTGGGTTCGGGACTCACCTCGTATTCAGCGAAATAGGGCTCCTTGTCTGTTGAAGGATCAAATCGAAAAATCCTGAAACAAAGTAACATGGGTCAATTATCTCTCCAGCTTATTCAAGATTGAGTTTAGTAACTGGGAAGTGGACAAAAATCTTCTTCAATAAACCCTGGGCTTTGGTTCAAACTTTGTAATGCGGACGGGCTTGAAGATAATCCTCGGATCTTCTCCCTCCGCATAGCTAATAAGTGTATGCTTCAACCAATTTTCATCATCCCTTTCAGGATAGTCCTCTCTATAATGGGCACCCCGGCTTTCTCTTCTACTGAGTGCACAACGTACAATTAGTTCGGCAAGACCTAATAGTGAATCTAGCTCCAGCGCTTCAGCGAGGTCAGTGTTAAAAGCAGACCCTTTATTCTGGACACGAACGTATGGGTACCGCTCCCGAAGTTCTTTTATCTTGTCCAGAGCCTCTCTAAGACCATCTTGCCAAGACCTATCCCAACAATAATGCCAATGGCTGCTATCCAGAAAGGGATGGCGGGGGACAGGGAGAGGGTAGAGATGAGACAAGTTACAAACACAGCGGATGTGATAGGTTTTTTCTTTGGTAAAAGGAATATGGCCTCGGTGGCCACGCCGAAAACTGTAACGACCCAAAGGAGCAATAACGCCCGCCAGCCGAAAAGATAGATGCTAAAAATGGCTATGGGGCCAACGCCTCGCAAACACGTAACATAGGACGCTGTATAAGGAAATAGCGAGGGCGAGTGGGTGGTGTCGTTCGTGTCATAGCCTGCTATTGATCACGGGACCTGGCTGGTTAGGGGAAAAGTGGTAGCAAATAAAAACTGTCACAAGACAAATTCGCTTTCAAAGATTTTCCTTCGCTCTTTCTTGGTAAATCTAAAGCTTCCTATCTGTTCGAGGAAATCCAAATATTGCTCAAGAGTCATTGTAAATTGAGCTCTAGATATTTTCATGTGGTGCAAGTCTGCCTCACTAAGGCAGAGGTCTCTTTCAAGATCAAGAAATTGGTCACTGTTTTTATTCATCGAAGATTTCATAATATCTTTCTAGCTGACCGTACTTCTCAAAGTACCCCTTTACCTCATTTGGTTTGATTCCTGTTAGCTGAACCAGGCGCTTTATGTCGGCTATTTCATTAAACACCCTATCAGGATTATTCTTCATGGCAAAGACCTTAAGGGCGATAAGGTGCTGTGGGCTCACTACGGGGACACTGATGTCATCCAAGATGAGAAGTCTCTTAACATTGCTGAATACCAAATCTGCAGTCCTTCCTTTTATGTAGATGAAGTCAATCCTACCTAGTTGTGGCATCTTGTGGATGTGATTTGAGTATCCTGTGGATTTGTAAATCGTTTCGTAGCCAAAGTTTTCCAAAAATTGAATAACTTTGTCACGGTCTGTCAGCCTCATTATAAAATCAACGTCTTGTGTAGCCCTCGCATATCCGTATGCCATCAAAGCGAAAGCTCCCACCAGGGCATATTGAACTTGCTCCTTTTCGAAAAATTCTATCAGCAACCGAAATATTTTCTTGAATTCCATGGGCATGGTGCTATCGGCATTTACTCTTGAGCATCGCTATTGTCTTTGGAGGCTTATTCTTACACTTTTTGGTCAAACATTTAAACCGAATTCTGACAAATGTATGAGGGCTAACCATTTGAAACGGAATTAGCTTGTTCTTGAAAGAGTTTTGCTCTAAATTGTTCGCATCAGGAGGCGTTCTGTTTCTCTCTGTCTTTCTGTCCCCCTTCAATGTGCAGGCATCAAGGAAGAAGAGATTTACAGGCGGGCGTGACACAAAAGGTGACTTTTTCGAAGTTTCTATAGGTATTTTGGGAGTGTGGTAGTATGAAGAGAAAGGTCTTCATAGTAAAGGGGTAGATGATGGAAGAGTTGGTAATGCCATCATGCAGGGTACCCATAAGGACAAAGGAAAGGGACAAGGTAGGAGTATGGGGTTTTGGCAATGTTTCCCGTGACGTCGTGCTGTCACTTGTAAGCCAGAATCTTGGCAAAGAGATTGTCTTTTATAGTCGCCCTAAAGAGGGGTATCCCAATCGGGCAGGTGCTTGGATAGAAGACCTCAAGGCAAATGTCAGAACAGGCCCCAGGCTCCTTGGTACGAACAGCGTGGAAGATATGGCAGGACTCGATGTCATCTTTATAGGAGTAGGAGTGCCCCGCAAAAGAGGACAGAGCAGAAGGGATCTCTTGGAAATAAACACTGGGGTAATTGCCAAGACATCGCTTCAGATCCGGGAACTTTATCAGGGTTGTAACACTGAGCAAAAGCCGATCCTGGTATTTATGGGCAATCCAGTGACCTGCATGACCTGGGTGGGATATAAGGCAAGCGGATTTCCAAAGCAGAACGTTATGGGGCAAGCAGGAAACCTGGATTCACGAAGGATATGCCATGCGATTGCAAAGGTCGTTGGAATTTCTTCGGCCAATGTGCATGGTATTGTCTTTGGGGAACATGGGGATTCCATGGTGGCATCAGCAGCCCACTTCTCTGTGTCCGGTATCCCTCTGAGGACATTTTTGAAGAGCGAGGGTATTGATGAACAGGAAATTACCAACGTTATCGAGAACGCAAAAAAAGGCGGGACTCATTTCGTTAATGAGGTTGGCCAGAGTGCATCAGCAGGGCCTGCAAGGGCAGCCACCGAAATGTTGCGAGCTATCATAACAGGGCAGGCAGAGGTACAGCCTGTGGTAGCCATTCTCGAGAGAGAATACGGCCTTCTGAAGGAGAAGGATGGTCTAGGGTCCTTTGGCTTTGGCGTGCCTGCTCTTATAGGGGCTTACGGTGTGGAAAAGATCTATGGACTTGATATAGAGGAGATTCGCCCTGATTTGGAGAGATCAGCTAACTTAGTCAAGCAGGATATCCGCGCGGCTGCTGACCTGCTCGACAAAGAATTTGGTATTCTTTGATGGGGCAAGGAATCTACTGACCTTCCCTCCGAACCATAACTTTCCAAGCCTACGTCACATGGTACCTCAGCTAGTGTTCCTCCAATAAATGGGAATAATTTCTGCGCGAGTATGACTTGAACAAATTGATCCCATTCGGTCAAGGTTTTCGTAAAATTTCCGATGGATAGCTAAAAACGGAATCGTGGATCAACTATTCTGAAAGGGCTTAAGGGCCCCCAAATTGGGATCAATTATAAGGTTAGTAGATGCGGAAAGGAGGATAACGGTGAGGAAGACTCTTCTACTGCTTGTTTTCACTAGTTTGTCAGGACTTATATTCTTATTCTGCAGAGAAATTTCTGTCCCCCAAGTCTTCGCAGAAAAGGAAAGGCTTTATGTGGGTTCCAAGGCGTGCTCGTCTTGCCACGAAGAAGAATATGAAAGCTTCATAAAAAATTCTAAGAAGGCACATTCTTTTGCCAGTGTCAAGAAGATGCAAAAAGGACTTACCCCTACCGAGCTCAGGGAATGCTTCAGATGCCACACTACGGGATACGGAAAGCCGGGTGGTTTTGTCTCTGAAAAGGCGACACCGGACCTCAAGAACCTGGGGTGCGAGGCATGCCATGGCCCGGGGAGTGTTCACGTGGAGTCAGAGGACGCTTCGGATATCATCGGCCAAGTGGACAAGGAGTCCTGCGGATCATGTCATAATTCGGAGAGGGTAAACGCCTTCAGGTACAAGCCGATCCTGTATTCAGGTGCACATTAGATAGCTAGAAGGAGGCGACGATGAGAATCGTGGAACTGATGCGTGAGCGACTATGGGTTCGGGTGATGTGTGGCGCTGCTTTGGCTCTTGTGGTGATTTTAGGGTGGATAGTGTTTACCAATGTTAGCACTCAGAAAAAATTGATCCGAAAGCAGACCCATGATTATTCAGAGCGACTTGCTTCGGCAATTGTGGGTAGTATGTTTGATTCTCTTTCCATAGGTGACAACGAAACCGTGAAAAAGCAATTCGAGCGACTAGCACAGGACATGGGTGATGTGGATGTATTTGTGTATGGGTTCGATGGAAAGGTGGCATTTTGCACAAACGATGCATTGATCGGGAAAGGGCTAGAGAAGATTATTAATGACCCTTCTAGAGTCTCGGAGCTAAGAAGGATATTGCAGGGGACACAGGTGGAGGAAAAATCTTTTGATGAGAAAGTTGCGGGGAAGAGGTATGCAGGCATTGTAAGACCCATAATGAATGAGAAAAGCTGCTACCATTGCCATGGGAAGAGTAAGCCCGTCTTAGGAGCGATACACATCCGAAGTTCTGTAGAAACAGCCATGGCAAGCGCTGACAAATCGTTTACCACAAGCGTGGTGGTAGGGCTTTCCGGATTTGCTATCCTGGCAGGAATCATATACCTACTGTTTATCAAGTACGTGAACCGACCTCTGTCAAAGCTCCTGGATATGACCGGGCGACTAAGGGAGGGTGACCTGAGAGGGAAAATCACGATAAAAGGAAGGGATGAAATCAGCCATATGATGGCAAGGGTTAACCTGGTGACTCAGACTTTACGCAACATTGTATCTGAGATTAAAGAAAATGCAGACAACCTGAAGGACCTGGCTAGCACTCAGGCTGCCAATGTTGAGGAAACCAGTGCCTCTATGGAGGAAATTTCTAGTATGACACAAGAAACCGCTAAGAATGCCCATGCTGTTGAGCAACTTATGCAGGAAATAAAAAGTGTGCTCCATGAGCTTAACGGGACTGTCTCGAGTCTTGGGCAATCAATGGAGGATATAAAAGTGTCGAGCGAGAAGACCTCCAAGATCATTACTGCGATTGATGAGATAGCTTTCCAAACAAATCTTTTAGCCCTTAATGCTGCTGTGGAGGCAGCTCGGGCGGGGGAAGCGGGGGCAGGTTTTGCTGTGGTGGCGGACGAAGTCAGGAACTTAGCTATGAGGGCTGCAGAAGCTGCAAAAGATACTACTCGATTGATTGAAGATATTACAATAAAAATTGGGGAGGGTGTTAGAGTTATGGGTGAAACCGGTGACACTTTTTCCATGTTTTCCGAGAAGATCGAGTCAGCTTCCGAAATGGTAGAAAGGATTGATAGTGCGTCTAGCCAACAAGCAGATGGTATTAAGCAGGTGAACAGTGCGCTGAGAAATATAGATAAAGGGATACAGGATGTAACGGCAAGTGCGGAGGAGCTCTCAGCTACAATTGAGAGCTTTAAAGTTTGATTTGGCCATGCATCAATTGGCTTTTCCCTTGACATTGGCTTTTCCCCTCATTGATTATGTGCTATGGGTGTAATTTGAAAAAATCTCTTGTGTTATCTAATCAAGCACTAGGAGAGTCCTGCAATTTCTAACTTATACATACTGTTAGATTGGTTTGGCGGATCTAAACTTATTTTAGAAATGTATGGTAGAGGCTATGGACCGAGCTTTCAGGCCGCCGGTGAACTATCGTTTGCGAATAGATCGGGGGGCAACCTAAGACGTTCTTGTATGGCATTATGGGAGTATTCGGGTAATATTCATAGTACGACAGAAAGGGGGGCAAAATGGATGTATTCGAGGCCATCAAAGGGAGGCGCAGTTGCAGAAATTTCTTGCCTGATCCAGTACCTGAAGAGACAATCCTGAAGATCATCGAAGCTGGCACATGGGCACCTTCGCCTCTTAATGCTCAGCCGTGGGAATTTCTTGTGATTAAAGAGCAGGGCACAAAGGAGAAAATATTTGAAGAAGCTGAAAGGTGCAGAAACTGGGGGCTTGAGACAAGTGGTTGGAAATGGCTCGAGAGGTACCAAGTAGACTTCCTGAAAACAGCCCCTGTCCTGATCGTTGTGATTGGAGATCCTAAGAAGACTGGGCTTGATGCATTCTTCAAAGAAGGCACTGTCGGTTATCAGTATGCGTGTGCGGCTGCTATACAAAACATGCATCTAGCAGCCCATGCCTTGGGTCTTGGCACTCTATGGTTCACGCTTTATGACAAAAAGAACATGCGAGAGATACTTGACATCCCTCCTGAGAAAAATCCCACTAGTATAGTATGTCTAGGAAAGCCTGCGGGAGAGACAAAGGCCCCTCCTCGCAAAGAGGTGGCGGAGAGGGTGAGGTTCATCCGATAGCAAGATTATCTGCCAGACAGCCTTTGGGCTTCGGTCTTCAGCCTGATTTTCTGTTCGGGTTATATAGGCTGAGGATCATCGATCAAGTCGGGCAGGTCTCTCAGTATGCCTCCTGGTCTATGGCAGTGGTCAGGAGGCTTTTTTTGGCACCGTTGTTGCATAATTGAAGAAAATAAAAATTCTTCAAGGGGGGTGACAAGATGTCCATTTTACCCCGAATGAAACCACGGTCCGACGACTACACAGTGTTGGTTGTAGATGATGAAAGGGCAATTACAGAGCTGCTTGAGGAGGCCCTGTCTGTAGAACCCTACAGACTTCTTAGCGCAGGCTCTGCTGAAGAGGCCCTGGATTTATTAGAGAAACATCATATAGATGTGGTTGTATCGGACGAAATGATGCCTGGAATGACAGGCACAGAATTTCTAAGTATAGTCAGAAAAAAATTCCCCCACACTATTAGAATGATTCTAACTGGGCATGCCAGCCTTGAGATGGCCATTAAAGCAATAAACGAAGGTGAAATCTACCGCTTCTTCCGCAAACCGTGTAACGTGTTTGATCTAGCAATAACAATCCGACAGGCTCTGCAACAGAAGGCACTCATGGAAGAAGCCTCGAGACTGCTTCAGGTTGCTAAAAGGCAAAAGAAGACCTTGGAGGCACTTGAGGAAAGATATCCAGGGATAACAAAGGTCAAGAAAGGCGCCACTGGAGAAATAGTCTTGGACGATGAGCGATTGCCTATGACCTACAGTGTGCTGATTGAACAGATTCGCTCGGTGCTGAAAGGTTCTTGATACTTCGATTTATCGGTTATATCGGCATATTTTTATCTGTTTTCCTACTCTATTCTTACGAGCACCTTGATGGGCTCGCTAACCGGAGCAATTCTGCTGAAATTCTTCAGCCTTTCGAAAAGTGCCTGTGTTACCTCCTGGCCTTTGGCCACAAGGAGCCGCCCCTCAAGCGATGTGACATCATCGGCGAAGATCATCCCACCGCGTAACTCTCCAATCCTTACAGACTTCAATTCATACTTAACTTCAATGCCCAAGGCCATCTCCAGGGCCTTGAGGACCTGCGGATCATATCGACCATTTCGAGCCTTTAATGCTGAATATGCATCTTTTGCTTCCCTACCGGAAATCTGAAGGGAGTCATAATCGAGGGCCACTTTCAGAATCCGGGCCCCAAGCGGGATTTCTTCTCCACCAGGGTGCTCCGGTGGTATTCCAGAACCATCGTATAACTTCTCCTGAAACGCTATTATCTCGGCCACCCCCTCCATTCGAGGAATATTCTTGATGAGATCCGAGGCTATAAAAGGGTGCATCTGAAAGAGCTGCGCCTCTTCGCTTGTAAGGTTTTCCTCTTTATAGATCTTATTGAGCGTTTCTTCTGGGATTGTCACAAATCCCACATGAGACAGTAAAGCGGCCGTTTCCAACTGCCATGTGTCATCTATCCCCATGTATCCAGCAACTTCTCTGACAAGTGTCCTGACCCTCGATGCCCGCCCAAAGGCCTCAGGGTTGACGATGGCCAGTAAATCGGTCAGGACCTTTATACTCCCTTTAAGAGTATTATCTAACAACTCCTTTTCGGCTCGGATCAGTCTGTACTGATCTATGCCATCCTGCAGTGCCTTTGCGAGGCGATCAATAGGGCATGGTTTGGTCAGGAACCTGAATATGTTGCCTTCATTCACTGCATTGATAGCGTTGGTGAGATCCGCGTGCCCGCTTAACATCATTCGAACAGTCTCAGGAGCAAGTTCTTTTGTGAGTCTTAGGAATTCTATCCCGTCCATTTTGGGCATGCGCAGATCTGATACGACCACTGCATAGGGACCTTTTTCCTTCAAGGCTTTAAGACCCTGTTCTGCACCAAGCGCAGTATCAAATTGAAAGCGCTTTCGTAGTTGCCGCTTAAAGGCATCCAAGATGTTTTGCTCGTCGTCTACAAAGAGAATTTTTTCGTCCATGTCCCTCTTCCTTTAGTGTGAATAGTGTGAAAGGTCGGTGATCAGGTCCTTCCAGCATTTCAGTCTGGGTTCCAGGCCCAATTTCGCCAAATGGCCCATGTCTAGTTCCGCGCTATAATCGGTTTCCTCACCAGGATTTGATTCGTGCTCCAGCACGCTTGCCACATGCACAGCAGTGAGGGGTGCAAATCTTTCCACGGGACATTCTGCAGGTCTGTGATGAAAGGCCAACGCTTCAACGATGTTGTCAGGTAATCCCCATAGACCCATGAGATATGCACCCACTTCTGCGTGAGTGGTGCCAAACTGAGCCTGCTCGGCGTGCCGTAGAGGAGTTTTCGTTTGTTCGTTTCCCTTTATGAGTTCTCTATAAATCTCGGCAAAACTCGCTGCAAGTATCAATTTGCCAACGTCATGTAATAAGGCGGCCATGAAAGTGTCATCAGCGAGGTTCTTTTCCACTCCTTCCGTCTTGACAATTTCTCTGATAATTTTCCCAGTATTAATACTATGGTGCCACAGCGCATCCATGAACTTGCGAGGAATATTAGCATTGTCGAATTGAGAAAACACCTGTACGGAAAGGACAAGCGCTTTGACCGTTTCCAGGCCAAGGAGGGTTACTGCCTGCTGCGGATTACTGATATGTCGAGGTAGCCCAAAAAATGCAGAGTTGACCAATTGAAGAATTTTAGCCGTCATGCCTACATCCTTTGATATTATGTCTCCAACCCTCTGGATGGAAGGATCGTCAGATTGAAGCTCATTCAATATTTCTTGATAAAGTTCGGGCATACTGGGAAGGGTGTCCAGACCTGACACTACTTTTTTTAAAGATTCATCAACCAAGATATCCCGGAGTGCACAGGCCCTGTCTATGGTAGATTTAAGAGTCTTGGTGTCACATGGTTTGGAAAGATATTGCTGGGCAGGCCGGACAGATCGTAATATCATTTCCTTATCAGAGTGGCCAGATAGTACTATCCTTACTACTTCAGGGTATTGTTTCATGACGCGGCTGAGCAATTCTGCGCCATCCATGCCGGGCATACGCATGTCCGAGACAATGACATCAAACTGTGAGTTTTTGAGCAACTCTAAGGCCTCTTCTCCTCCTTCAGCGAAGTGCATCTCCCATTCTTTACGCATACCTCTCAGCATGCGTCTGAGGCCATTCAGCACATTTGGTTCGTCGTCAACAAAAAGTATCTTTTTCTTGAGTATGGCTTCCATTGCCGATGTCCTCCTTGCTTGGCAGCGAGGAAAACTAGCCAGAAGCGTTTTCCTCTAAAGGCAATCTAATTATAAACGTTGTGCCTTTACCAACTTCGCTTTCCACGTCTATGGTTCCACCGTGTTTGTCCACGATAACAGATCTGGAGATAGCCAGACCCTGGCCCGTTCCCCTTCCCACTTCTTTTGTGGTGAAAAATGGATCAAATATCCGATCTCTTATTTCTTCAGGTACCCCTGTACCAGAATCACTGATTCTTATTTCCACATGAGTTCCCTTTTTCCGCGTAGAGACTGTTATCTTCCCCTTCTTTTCCTGGCCTTGTACCACCTCAGCTATAGCATGGGCAGCATTAATAACCATGTTAAGGATGACCTGGTTGAACTCTCCTGGCAGGCAAGGTACAGGAGGCAGGGATGGGTCAAAATCGGTCTCAAGATCAGCGACATATTTCCATTCGTTCTTCGCCACTGTTAGTGTGTTTTCTATGGCGTGATTGATATCAATGGGGGTCTTCCCCTCTCCTCCTGGATGGGAAAATTCCTTCATAGCCCGGACAATCTTGGCAACACGGCGTACACCTTCCATGCTCTGTTCGATGGCTTTGGGTATTTCGTCCAGAAGGTAGTCGAGGTCCACGTCATTTTCAATTTCCCTCGCCTTTTCCGCTAATTGGCGTGCATCTTCCTTCCCCCCGATTACAGCATCTGCCAATGACCGATAAACTTCTAGAAGGCTTGTCAGATCCTCAAAGGATTCCTGGAGAAACTGGATATTGTCACCAACAAATTGAGTGGGTGTGTTTATCTCATGGGCAATGCCAGCTGCGAGCTGACCAACTGACTCAAGCTTTTGCGCTTGCAATAGCTGGGTTTCAAGGTTACGGCGTTCCGTTATATCCGAAGCCATCAATATAAAACCTTTCAACTCTCTTGCTTCGCTTAATTTCGGTGTTATTGTGACGCCCAAGAAGCCTCTGGTGTTATTTCGGCGGCGGAAGGGGATGTCCTGAAGGCGAACGGGACTTCTGTTGGAGTGGCATTGCTTGAGGGCCTCTGAGATCTTTTTGAACTCCCAGTTGAGGGGGAGGTGTTCTAATTTTTTTTGTCTGACTTCCTTCTCATCGAGACCCAATACCTCCTGCGCTACCTTGTTCCATCTCTTTATACGGCCGTCCGGAGACAGCTCAATGAGAATAGAAGAGATTGACTTTATGAGATCCTCCAGCTCAGCGTGAGTGCGCTTGAATTCATCCTCTGCAAGCTTCCGTTCAGTAACGTCCGTGAGAAAGTTGAGAGACGCTCGACTTCCTTCCCATTCAATAACAACTCCACTGTTTTCTAACCAGTGTGTCCTGCCGTATTTATCAATAATCCGCATCAGGTATGTTTCAGGGACATCTTCGCCTGCAAGCCGCCTGGCGTGGTTTGTTATCGTCAATTGCCTGTCGTCGGGGTGAATGATGTCAATCCAGGGTATTTGAAGGAGTTCTTCCTGGGAATACCCCGTAATATTAGAGACTGCAGGGTTTACAAATTTCAGCTTCCCATCCTGCCCGACGACAATACCCTCCCTGAGGTTTTCCACGACCAACCTGTATTTCTCCTCAGATCTTTTCAGGGCGGCCTCTGCCTGCTTTCTTTCTGTGATATCCCTCATCACAGAAACGTATCCAACTATTTCCCCCGAGCTGTCCTTAATAGTAGAGGTGGTGGTCTCAAAAGGGATCTTCTCCCCTTGCCTTGTGACAAAATCCCAGTCTGTCTTGGCAAAGCCTTGCTTAGTGATTGCAGAATAAGCCACTCTGCCAAAAGAGCGAAAGCTTTCATCAGATTCATGGATCAGCTTTATAGATCGGCCAATAACCTCATCTCGACGGTATCCAAAGATATCTAGAAAGGACTTGTTACATGACACTATATTGCGATCCTTGTCCAAATGTACGATGGCGTCAGTTGTACTTTCTACCAGCAATCGATAGAATTTCTCCCTTTTCTTAAGCAGGTCTTCAGCACGCTTAAATGGGGTAATGTCTCTTACAAATTCAACCACACCTGTCACGCTGCCAGGCTTGTCGAATATAGGGTAGCTGAACAACTCTATCCACTGCACGGCGGCACCGGGTAACCCCTGAACTATCTCACGTTCTGTTTTGCCAGTCTTTATAGCACGCAGGGAAGGGCAATTCTTGCATGGTTTATGCTGGTTGTGATATGCCTCGTAACATTTCTTGCCCACAATGGGCATGTTCGCGGCGTACCACTGCTCTATTCTCGAATTAATCCTTTGGACGGTCAGATCCGTGCTCAATACGCTTATGCCGTCCTGGATAGCATTGAAAACGCTTTTCAGAAACTGTTCGTTCTTGCACAGTTGTTCCTCAATTTTCTTTCGCCTGGTAATATCCCTAATGTTCGCAAGTGCCAAGGGTTCATCTCTGAAGCTGGTCAATGTGACCGATATTTCAACATCTATTATTTGGCCATCTTTTCTGACAAACCTGGCGTCATAGCGTGATGGCACTGACCCGCCCTCTCGCCTTGCCTTGTTAAACTGGTAGAGCCTTTCTCTATCATCAGGGTGAAGGACTCTGCTGATGGGTTTGCCTATGAGTTCGTTGGGGCTGTTGTAGCCTAACATTTGCACGTACTTGGAATTCACATAGAAATGTTCAGCATCCTTCACCAGGACTATACCGTCATTGGAGTTTTCTATTGCAACTCTGAACTGCTCCTCTGAGGCCTTCAGGGCTTCGATCATCATCTTTCTATCAGTAATGTCTCTGATTATCCCCACGGCTCCCCACTCGCCATTAAGCTGGATCGCTGAGAGCGACAATTCAATGGGAAAGACAGTACCATCTTTTCTCCGCGCGGATAGTTCAGTGGTTTTTCCTACGGCCTCACCCTTGCCTGTTTTTTGGAATTGGGGGAAAGCTTCTCTGAAGATCACCATATACTCGGGTGGCGCAAGGAGTTCATGAAGATCCTGGCCCAAAGCCTCTTCCCGTTCATATCCAAACATTCTGGTTGCACTTGGATTCCAGAAGGAAATTTTACCCTGGCCATCGAGCATCACTATGGCATCTTGTGCGGAGTCAGCGATGGCAGAAAGACGTTTTTCCTTTTCAGATAACTGAGTGAGGATTTTGTGATGATCAAGTGCAACAACGTTTGCGCTCTTTTCCATGTCGCGGTTCCTCCCCCGGAGTCATTATTTTGCCCGGAAGTTAATTTCCTCAATATTTATCGGCAAATAGAGTTTCTTTCTTGATAAAAGAGAAAAGGAGAGATTCGGGCTAGACGAGAAAGCAGTCGGCAAGCTCAGAAAAGTCAAACTTAAAGTGGCAGAGCTCTCGAGAGACTGTCAGGAGGTTTTTCATTTAAAAGGCCAAGGTTAAAGTAGCCGCCGGAGTCACTACAAGACTGAAGAGGAGCCTCGAAGGAATATCAAGGAGGCAATAGACCTGTATCTTATCTCGATTCTTACGGAAGATGTGTATAGAGGGAGGGGTTACCTGAGATCAAAGAAAGAAATGGTGGGCGGTGCGAGATTTGAACTCGCGACTTCCACCGTGTGAGGATGGCACTCTCCCGCTGAGTTAACCGCCCACGCTTATTCTTTTAAAATACTCAAAGTACCTGTATTTGTAAATAGAAAAAATCCTGTACTATTTCTTTCCTTTAGCTTTTTCTAAGGCTTTTTCCCCGAGCTTATCAGAGTAATCGTGCCAGGGATTTTTTTGGGACCTATCCGAGAGCTTTTCAACCACAAAATGACAGCGGTCATCTCCCTTGGGTATCAGCGTTTCTACCCAGGCGGTAACACCTCCGTATCCGTCCTCTTCGAGCGCCTCAAGCATGCCTTCGACGAAGTAACGCTGTACTCTACAATCAAATGGGGTGTAGCGATTTTGGTGTGGGCACCATAGAATATCAAATTCACATCTATTTTCAGATGTTATCCAGGCTTTCTCAAGTGAAGCATAAAGAATTGTATTAAGTGCCGTTACAATAAATGAAATTCGTTCCATCTCTCTTAGGTCATCAGGGATCTCAGAATTTTGCAAGAGTTCCTTCATAGCCTCATGGCCGACTTCCTTTATGGCACCCCTGACGACTTCCTGCCCCTGTTTTCCAAAGGCCTTTTCTGCGGCCTTCAAGATGTTGAGTACAGCAGTTGCCTGCATTGTTCCCCACACGAACAGGGCGGCCGGGTCAAAGTCATGCCTGCCAAGTATGGCCTTTTGAAATTGCTCCACTGCATCGCTATAGGGCATTCCGATTCGGACTCTGTCAAAACCTTTCTCTGGCCTCCTGCCCTTAGCCCACATACCTTCACGAGTTGGATAACTTGGCCCTTGCACCTCTGGTCCTCCTTGCATTCTTCTTAGTTTCAATGTTCATAGCTTCATATAGGGTCAGAAAGTAATTTTTCCCCTCTCCCTCATTTCCGTCATAACTGTCTGGTACCCGAGTGGGGCGTGGGGATGTATGGATTCGAATATGCTGTGCAGGCCGGATAAAGTCCGGCATGCCTATTTCAAGATTATTCACAATAAAGTCAAGTACCATAACAATAGCCGTCTCCGAAATCCACACTCTTTTATCAACACTAGCAGTAAGCGAAAAATGAAATGTGAACGAGCCCACGAGGAAAGGCAATTTTTTCATGAACTAACGGAAATCGCTCGTATTTCTCAAGTAGGTGTCGTTTGGTGCCGATTTTGGATTCAGAATACAGCGTGGGGACTACTGACAATACCTTTCCCCTCCATATGGGGACTTATGGATTCACAGAAAAGAATTTTGCGCTTGATCCTCCAACTTGGAATTATCCTGTACCCTGCATTTTACGTGTTGGATCTTGCTACATATCCGGATTATAAAATTCCCATCTTGATCATAAGGGCAAGCGTGACGGCTTATCTCGCTCTTTGTTACTTCTTACTCGCTCCCCTAAATGAAAAGAGAATCTTTCCATTGGTCTTGAGTGCATTTGGTGCTGCCTCAGTAGGGGTGTCATTGATATGTGTAGTCAGCGGTCAGGGATTTGCTTCTTCATACTTTGCGGGGATACTTGAGATAGTTCTCTTATCTATGGCCCTATACACTCTCGCTCCGAAAAGATACGCCATACTTATTGGTGTAATCGTGGCTCAGCATTTCCTCCTTAATTGGTTCGTACCTTGGGAGTACAAGAATTTATTAACCAATATTTACACGTTGGGAGTAATTTCCATAGCTGTGTTACTGGTTCACAGTATCGTCTATCGTATCATCAAAGAGAATGAGCGTTTGAGGGGGCTGTTACCTATTTGCTCGAAATGCAAAAAGATCCGCGATGATAAAGGATTCTGGCATCAGGTAGAGGAATATATAAACACCCATTCAGGAATTGAATTCAGTCACGGAATTTGCCCTGACTGTGCCAAAAAACTTTATGGTGAGTTTCTGCCTGCAAATTAATTCGTTACTCCCTGCGGCGCCAGCAAGTCTCGGCGCGAGAACACAGGTGACAAACTGATCCTACTTTCTTTTCTTTATACTCAGGCCCAATGCCTATGAGGCTTGACACGGACTTGAACGGCTTCAGCACACCGTTTTCGGTCAAAGATACTCCGATTTCTTGTATTGGGAGCAATGAAAAAAGATCTCTTTGACCTGTCAGGGACCAGCCCACGAGTGACCCCGGCGCAAGGGAAGGGCTTACTCCCCAGCCCTTTGATTCTGCCTCTCTCTCGGCGAGCCTCCGTACCGCCTCTCCTACCCGGGCCAGAGCAACGACACCTATGCTGTCGGCCAGAAAAGCTTTCAGAATGTCTCCCTCTTTATTGTAATGATCAATAAGTCTTTCCAACTTCCTCCCTACTGTGAATGCCGAGACGAGAGCCAATCGGGCCTGTTCCATCAGATAGGCATGGGGACCCACCCTGAGCCCGATTACTTGGCTGTCCTTTGTAGACGTTACCAGTACGTATTCGCCTTTTATCCCCTGTATATTTATCCACTCGTACACAGCTCTGGGTTGGAGAAGAGCTTGGCATTCTTTCAGTGTGACTTCTGCTTCCGAGACCAATTCTTCAGGAGCCCTTTTGCCGTGGTGAAGGGCCAGGACCACCTCTTTCGGATCTATTTTTATAGAAATCTTATTGAGGATAGGCATCTAATAAATTGCTATACACCAATATGGGGATCCGTACTGGGACAGTACCTCCCATTCATGTGATAAACTCGCGGGCAAGTCTTACCGCCTCTAAAGCATCTTCACCATAAGCATCAGCCCCAATGGAATCTGCAAAACGTCGATCAACCGGAGCTCCGCCAACCATTACTTTTACTGAATCTCTGAGCCCATGGTCCGCCAAGGCCTGTATGACCTTTCCCATTTCCGGCATAGTGGTTGTCAAGAGTGCTGATAGGCCTAAGATATCAGGTCTAATTTGTTTGATATGAGTTAGGAGGTCATCTACCGAAAGATTTACCCCAAGGTCGACAACCTTGAAGCCGCCCCCTTCGAGCATCATTCCAACCAGGTTCTTACCTATATCGTGAATATCACCCTTTACCGTACACAACACAACAGTACCCGCTACTTTGCTCTCATCACCTTTAAGGAGAGGTTTTATGAGGGCGAGGCCCTTTTGCATTGCGAGCGCCGAGACGAGCATCTCAGGTACAAAAATCTCGCGCCTGGCAAACCTCTGTCCCACAATATCCATTGCTGGTATCATGGCCTCATTTATTAATTCATTGAGATTTACTCCTTTATCTATGAGCCCTTGAACTATATTTTCAATCTCTTTATGCCGTCCTGCTACTATTACGTCCCTAACCTCATCCAAATAATCTCCGGGCATTTTCCTTCTCCTATTGGGTCCCTAGTATCCTTCCCTCACAGCTTCCACTATGGCCTTTAGGTTTTCCAGAGGTGTGGCCAGGGGAATTGCGCATTCGGGGCCTATTACGTGCACTCCGGCATTTATAGCATCTCGGGCCTGTTTGTAAGCATCCTCAGGTGTGCCCTGATATAAGGTTTGGGGGTTGTTTATGCAACCCACAAGGCTGATCTTGTCTCCGACCCTTTGAACAACATTATAAGGGTCCATTTGCCATTCAAAATGATAAGCATCAAATCCTGCAGAAGCGAAGAGCTCAAGTCGATCGCTGCAGTTACCGCATACGTGAAGGATCAAAGGTCCGCCAATCTCTTGGGTTATTTCCCTGTGTAGAGGGAGTAACAGTTCCTCGTAATGCCTGGGGCTGGCCAGATCTCCCGTTACATGGTCCGCGAGACACACTACATTAGCCCCTGCCCTGAACTGTGCGTTTGCAAAGGAAATGGTAACAGGCATCAACTGTCGCATCATCTTTATCACTTTGTCAGTCTCTCCCATGCCTATGTGGAGCAAGAAATTCTGCGTTCCGGCCATGTGGTAGGAAAGAGTCCATGGACCCATCACCTTGCCGAAGACGGCGACTTTATCCCCTACATTCTTCTTTAAGATGCTGAGGGCATCCAAAACTACTCTCATGGAGGGCTTCTCCAGGATATTTTCCGGAACCTCAATGTCTGAAAAATCCTCATGGGGAGACGTCTTGGCATCGGGCATGGTATCTCGATCTCCCCAGTCCATTTCACATCCAAGTGCAGCCGATTCCTGGTGTACACTATATTCGGGCATTACGGTGTCGAAACCCACGATTTCATGACCAGCAAGGGCAAGGTCTGCCATTGCCTGCGGGTCGAGATGTGCCTCAGGGAACGATACTCCAGCAGCATCCATTAGCCCATGACAAACAATGGAGGTAGGGTTGCCAGCAGGCGGCCTGCTTCCTTTGCGGCCCCCGTAAATAGCCGACATTACCAGATTATGCGGTGTAGATTTCATGTTCTCATCCCCACAAGTTTTTTCATTTTGTTGACCTCTTCGGTTTCAAGATAGCGATATTCCCCAACTTTCAAATTACCTAACTCAAGGGTGCCAAAACCTGTTCTAATAAGGTGCACAACCCGGTAACCTACGGCTTCGACCATCTTTCGTACTTGGCGGGTGATTCCCTGGGTAATGGTTATTCTGATAACGGTCTGGCGCTGGTTTCGACTGACAAGGGTTACTTTGCCCTTTGCACGGATAGCTCCCGGTATCCTCACTCCACTGCGGAGGGCCTCCATGGCGGCATCTTCCATGTATCCTGCTATGGTGGCCTTGTAGGTCCTGGGCACCGTGAACCGAGGATGGGTAAGCCTATAGGCCCATTCCCCATCGTTAGTAAAAAGCAAGAGGCCCATCGTATCGAAATCAAGCCTGCCCACCGGATACACCCTCTCCTTTACATTATCCAACAGGTCAATGACAAGGGGCCTTCCCAGTGGATCACTCATTGCACATATATAGCCGAAGGGCTTATTGAGCATGATGTAAACGCGCCCCTGCGGGCCAGGGACCTCTCTATCATCAACATGAATCTTGTCTTTCCCCCAAACAGCACGAAATCCGGGTTCTCGTACCACTTTGCCGTTTACTCTGACCCTTCCCGCAGCTATGAGCTCATCGGCTTTGCGGCGGGAAGTAATGCCCGCGAGCGAAAGAAGCCGGTTAAGCCTTATTGGCTCCTGGGCCTGGGGGATATCAATGCTCTGGCGGAGG
>JALVSJ010000567.1 GCA_027024445.1 Desulfobacterales bacterium | reverse complement strand
AGCTCCTATTCTTCCACATGTAGGATACTTTCTCAGGCTGTGGTAGAGGTTTAGCAAGACACCTGTGGGGCAGAAAACCTGTTATCTCTCCTGCCCCGCAGGTTTATGATAACCGAGAGAGTGTTACTGAGATAGAGGAGGAGTAAATGTTTAAGGTAGGTGATTTGGCGGTTTATCCGGCTCACGGTGTGGGTATCATAGAAAAGATAGAGACACAGGAGATCTCTGGGTGCCGCCAGGACTTTTACGTCATGCGGATTTTGGAAAATGACATGATCATTATGATCCCTACCAATAATGTGGATAACGTGGGTTTAAGAGAGATTATCCCCCGGACAGATGTACCGAAGCTGTACTCCATCCTGAAAAAAAGAGACGTTCAGGTCGACAACCAGACGTGGAATCGGCGCTATCGTGAATACATGGAAAAAATTAAGACTGGATCGGTATTCGAAGTGGCAGAGGTTTACAGGGATTTGTTAATGTTGAAACTGGAAAAAGACCTTTCTTTCGGGGAAAGGAAGATGCTGGATACGGCCAGGAATCTACTGGTCAAAGAAATCTCTCTGGCAAAGAAGGTTCAGGAGGAACAGGTAGAAAGAGATCTGGATCGAATTTTTTCCTGATTGGATCGTATTTCTTTCTCCCCCTCCCAAGCACCCTTCATCTTTCAAGCCCACTGAGGGGGAGAACCACCATTTGGGTGCTCACGATAGGTTCCCATGGACCCTCGTCTACATACGGACAATGCCTTTCGGGCCAAGCAATCCATAATGCTGGTGGTGGACAGGGATCAAGAAGGTACCAGATTAGATATTTTTCTGGCCTCTCATGTCCAAGACCTCTCTCGCAGTCGTGCACAGCAGCTCATCAAAGACAAATCCGTGCATGTTAACAGGGCTCCCTCAAAGGTTGGATATAAACTCAAGGAGGGAGACAGTGTATTGGTTGAAATCCCCCCTCCTCAACCACAAAAGGGTATGGAGCCCGAACAAGTGCCCTTTGATGTAATCTATGAAGATGACTCCCTTCTGGTGATCAACAAGCCTCCGGGAGTGGTTGTTCACCCTGCCCCTGGACACCCAAGGGGAACCTTGGTTCACGGTCTTCTTCACTATTGCAAAGATCTGGCAGGGATAGGGGGCGAACTAAGGCCTGGTATAGTTCACCGGCTGGACAAGGATACATCGGGTTTGATGGTAGTGGCAAAATCTGAGCGGGCCTTTAGAGGCCTGGCAAAGCAATTTAAAGCGGGTGCGGTGAGCAAGGAATACCATGCACTGGTCCATGGAATCCCACGGGCAATATGCGGGGCAATTGATGTACCAATTGGAAGACATAGGAAAAAAAGAAAAGAGATGGCAGTGGACCTGCAAAGAGGCAGGTATGCTATCACTGATTGGAAGAAACTGGCGGAGTTCTTGCGAGTATTCAGCCTGCTGGCAGTGAGAATCAAGACAGGAAGAACACACCAGATAAGGGTACACCTATCATATGTTGGCCACCCGGTAGTGGGAGATCCTGTGTATGGATATGGCAAGAACTGGTGGAAGGGGAGAAGATTTCCTCCCCATGGTGTGGTCCTGCCACCCGTGGACAGACAAATGCTACATGCCCGGGCACTAGGGTTTACTCATCCCATTACCAAAGAAGAACTGACCTTTGAAGTGGAATATCCGGAAGACATGAAAAGTTTTCTGGGGAGGCTTGAATACTTAGAAAAGGCTTGACATTCCCGTCTGAACGACTATAAATTCTCCTATAGCCTTAAATCAGCAGTCTCAATGTTCACCTCACGTTTCCGCTGATTAAAGCCCAGGGAATTAAGGCTTCCCCATCTCTCCCATCAAAAGGGATATTTTGAGGCTTTGGGCAATTAGGAGGACCTAATATTGTAGCAAGCTTGTGTGTTTCCTTCCCTTTGGAGGCTTCGAAGTAGATCCTTTTTCAAAATATCGTGAAACACATTTTACAGATACCTGAGCAAATTGTGGACAATTGCTGGAAGAAAGAATGATGCTCCCATTAGGTGCTAATTACAGGCATCCGCCAGCATGTGCGGATGGAAACAAAATACAAATCAAGTTGTCTTTAGGGTACAACGAGAAATGGGTGGAGAAAGAATAATGAATCTAGTGGAATTGAAGAAGATGAAAATAAGCGAATTGACCAATCTCGCCAAGGAGTTCAATATCGAAGGGGCCTCTCGCATGCCCAAGCAGGACCTGATATTTGCCCTGCTTCAGGCACAGTCCGAACAAAACGGTCTGATATATGGAGAGGGTGTGTTAGAGATCCTGCCCGATGGTTTTGGGTTTCTGCGGGCACCCGATGCCAATTACCTTCCTGGCCCTGACGACATTTACATTTCTCCTTCTCAAATAAGACGCTTCAATCTGCGGACGGGAGATACCATTTCTGGGCAGATAAGGCCGCCAAAGGAATCGGAAAGGTATTTTGCACTTCTGAAAGTGGAGAAGGTAAATCACGAAGACCCGGAACTGGCGCGCGAGAAAATTCTGTTCGACAATCTTACGCCCCTTTACCCGAATGAGCGGATAAGGCTGGAGACCACACCGGATAACCTGTCCGCGCGTATCATGGACCTCATGACCCCTATTGGAAAAGGCCAGAGAGGTCTCATTG
>JALVSJ010000566.1:2065-2650 GCA_027024445.1 Desulfobacterales bacterium | reverse complement strand
GTCCTTTCTTTCACGCTCTTGATCTTGAATTTAACGCGTCCATACCCCCTGGTTCCTTGTCCTCCAAGATAGTCATCTTCGATTAATTTCAAGCCCTGTGAGAGAAGGCTTAAGAACGACTTTGCTCTTGTTCCATCTTTCCCTTTGCCTTCATCTCTAGGCTCCAAGTCAACATTGTATATGTCGAGAACAATGCTCAATGAAAAGCGCGCACCTGAAGGGACCCTCTCGAAATTCCTTGGATTGGCCTTGGCTGTAAGCCTGTCGATTGACACTTCCGTCTTTATTTCAGTGCAGTACATGTCAGTGTTCTCCAATGCCTCGAGATCCTCTGAGTTTATGAGATCAGCGTCACGAAATATCACTCTGGTGGGAGCACACTTGTCGGAAGTCTTGGCCTCGTCAGCGGGGAAACCGAAAAGCTGGACAACATCTTCCTCCGGGTTTTGGCACAGGCTACCCGTCCACTCGGTCCACTCCTCTTCTCCCTTTTTTTTCTTTTCCGGAGTCACTTCAACGAGCCCCAGGCTCTTCTCCAAAAGCGACCTCATTTTCCCTTTCAAAGATGAACCGGGGATATAGGGA
>JALVSJ010000566.1:0-2055 GCA_027024445.1 Desulfobacterales bacterium | reverse complement strand
GTTGGTGACTGGGTTTCTTACCACAACCTTGTCAGCACCCCCTATGCTTAACCCCGTTGACGATCCGCCAATGTGAAGTCCAGTTTTCGCCTCGATCTCACCCTCAATGAAAACTTTCTTAACCAGCTTAAGGTGTTTTTGTCCCATTCTTAACCTCCTATTTGCCGCCATACGCTTTGTGATAAGCAAGGATAGCTTCGAAGAGCCTGCAAAAATTCTTAAATTTCCCGATCTGGTCCTCTCCGCCGCTTTCTACCACCGCATCAATTCCCCAATCTATAATCCTTTTCAATGGCTTGACACTGGCGTGTCTTCCACTTGCATAGGCAAGATGAGGTTTTAACATCAGAAATTCTATTTTCCTTTCCTGATTGTAGCCTTTTGCTTCTATGGCCTTAAGTCTTGTGAAAACCTGTCTAATCTGACTTGTGCTCAGCCCTTTTTTCTGAAGGGTCCTTCCAAATGCGTCCACCTTAATAATTAAATCCGTTGTAGGGCCCCCTCTTATCCAACTGACCACGTCACTCCTTCCCAGCGTGTCTTGTTGATCATGGCTGTGCTTACTCATCTCATTCCTCCTCCCTAAGTTCATCTCTCACGCTGAACTCCAGCCACCGGCTCAAAAGCCCCAGCAACTCTATTCCTCTCCTGTGGGTTGAGTTCATACTGGTGATGGCGAATAGCTGGATTTTTTGAACACTTGGCTGTAAATCCGGGTGGCCTTCGCAGAATCTGCTGAGAGCATAAACCATCCGCCATCTCCACCGCTCCGCCATCAGTCTACCCCTCACCTCCTTTAGTGTAAGCACTTTCCTTCTTCCAAAAGTTGCTTTATCCTTTTCCCAAGACTGGGCTATGTCTATAAGCCTCCTCAGCAAGGGATAAGAACGTTTCTTTTGCAATATTCTAAGAAGCTGATGGTACATATCCTGCAATTCCTCAAATTCAGGCCACGCAACAAGCGTGCCGAGAAAAGTAAGGCTGTTCTTTGTACATATGCGACCATCCTTGCTTCTATATTGGTTCGCCTTGGCCCTTTCCTCAGCCTCGCCCGCCATTTCTGCTCCCCTATAAATCGGAAACTTACCACCTGTAAGGACTATGCCGGCGGATAGACTAAAGCAGGGGTTTTGGCAAGCAAACTGCCCAAATTTCTGCCTGATTCGAGAGGCAACGTCAGGGATCACATCCCATGACCCCAACACGAAAAGATCGTCACCCCCTGAGTATACTACCGCAACCCTTTCTGCTAAGCAGGGATCGGACCTAATGACTTGCGGTACTATAGCGCCGAAAAACAGGCTCAGTTGTGAACTCAGGGTTGTTATCCTCCCTAGGGAATAGAAGCCTTTGCCTCCCTGTTTGCCATGACGGTAATACTTCAGACCTTGAGAAAAGATCTTGCCTAGGTTATCAACGTCCATTCTCAAGATGCCGAGCCTTTTTATCCCCTTAGACTCATCAGCTATTTCATCAAATGTTTTATCAAACGAGAGATTCGAACCCACAATCAACAAACCGCTGTTGACTATCTCAGGACGAGAGAACCTGAACGGGATCTCAGAGAAACCTGATTCGTTTAACACCAGAAAACTGGTAGGCACTGTAACCGAAGCTGGCATTTCATCGGCGTCCAAAAGCCAAACATATGTATCCTTCAAGAACACTCCACTCAGCTCGAACAAGCACTTCCTATGCTGCATTGCTGTTTCCTTCTCAGACAAAGCCACATAGCGACTATTCCGCACCGCAGCCCCGATGTCTTCCATCTTAGTGCACATTGCGCAACGCTTACCGCCGGTTATACTGGCATGGCAAACCTCACAAGAGTCTGTTCTGTACCGATCCGTACCAAAGAGTATGTCGTATTGGCTAGCTGCCATGCCTTGATACTTCTTCCTGTCTGTAAGGACGAGTTCCCGCGTGAGTTTCTCCCAGACATCGTAGAGCGTTCGACCAGTCTGCCTCGTTAGATCGTCGGCGCAGAGCGCTTTGAATCCGGTGCGTACATAGAGGTCGCCCGCAAACTCATGGAACAGCCACTCGTTCAACCTC
>JALVSJ010000565.1 GCA_027024445.1 Desulfobacterales bacterium | reverse complement strand
CCTGCACAGCACTTGCTCCTGCTATCATGAATTCCAACGCGTCTCTGGCCTCCATGATCCCGCCTATCCCTATCACCGGCAACTTTACTGATCGCGCTACCCGGTACACCATATAGACTGCAACTGGCCTAATTGCAGGACCCGAGAGCCCTCCATAGATGTTAGCCAGCCGAGGTTTTCGGGTCTCTACGTCAATAGCCATTCCCGTTAATGTGTTAATAAGAGAGATAGCGTCCGCCCCCGCATCTTCCACTGCCTTTGCTATTTGGACAATATCTGTCACGTTAGGAGATAGTTTTACAATGACCGGTTTGTCTGTGTTTTGCTTCACCGTTTCCGTCACCCTGGCGGCTACCTCAGGATCAGTGCCAAAAGCCATGCCCCCCATCTCAACATTCGGGCACGAGATATTCACCTCTAGCGCATCCACCCCATCAGATCCCTTAAGGACCGAAGCCACCTCCCCATACTCAGATACGCTGTGTCCGTAGATGTTGGCGATAACAGTTGTCTCCAAACTGCGGAGCCATGGCAGTTTCTCTTTGACAAACGCCTCCACTCCTATGTTCGCGAGTCCTATGGCGTTGAGCATACCACTGGGTGTTTCGACGATCCTTGGAGGGGCGTTTCCCTCACGTGGTTTTAGGGAAAGCCCTTTGACCACGATGCCCCCGAGAAGATCCGGATGTACTATGTCAGCGTATTCGTCCCCATACCCGAAGGTACCCGAGGCAGCAATGACGGGGTTCTTCAGTTGGAGATCTCCGAGGGTGACGCTTATATCTGGCTCCTTACTTTTCATTAGCCCGTAGCTACTGTTACCAACAATGTTAGTCAAGGGATATATTCATAGGGCTCACAAAATATCCTGACCGTCAAATACAGGCCCATCTTTGCACACATGTGCATAGGACTGCTTTGGTCCCTTGCGCACCTTTAGGGCACAACCCAGGCATGCGCCAACACCGCATGCCATGGCCGCCTCAAGGGATACCTGGCATCCCACATTTCGCGACAAACAAATACGGGCGACCTGCCTGAGCATGGGCTCCGGACCACATGCATAGACCGCAGTCTTCTCTGGTTGGGCCGTGGTTAGTGCTTCTTTCAATAGTTCTGTCACGGCTCCGTGGTACCCCGCAGACCCATCATCTGTGGAAACCCTTAGCTCTATTCCTTTTTGAGGCAATATCTCGCGGTCTATGAGTTCATCCTTTGTTCTTGCCCCTAAGAGGAAAATCGTGACAGGGGAATCGATTTCATGTGCCAGAAAAATCAAAGGAGCAACACCAATGCCCCCCGCCACAATTATTGCAGTGTCTTTTCCAAGGCCAACGTCAAAACCCTTGCCAAGGGGTCCCAGCGCCCAAGTCTTTACCCCTGGCCCCCATTGGCTCATCAATGCCGTACCCTTACCCACAACTCGGTAGAGAATAAGAAGCAAGCCTTTCTGGTCAATTCCTGCTACGGAAAACGGCCTGCGCAGCAAAGGATCGCTAGTATCTCCCACGCGTAGCATGACAAACTGCCCCGGGCTGGCCTCAAGTGCCTCTCCTCCAAGATCCAAAGCCATGAGGTAAGTGTTTTGGGCAACCAGCCTGTTATATTTAACCTTTGCTCTGATATCTTTCATAAGAAGTTATGAGTGAGCTAAAGTGAGCTAGAGTTATGAGTGAGCTAGAGTGCCTAGAGTGAACTAGAGTGATCTAGAGTTATGAGTTAGCCGAAAAGCGTTCACCGTAATTCGTTAGCAACCTGCCCGCCTGTCTGCTGCAGGCAGGAACGCTATGCTTTCGGGTAATTCATGAAAGAAACAAAGCCGTATCGTCATTTCGAGCCTGCCTGCAGCAGGCAGGCGTAGCGAGAAATCTTGTAACTATGGTAAAAAGATTTCTCGTCGCCAAGGCTCCTCCCCGCCTGAACGCAACGGCGGGCAGGCCTGCCTGCCGCCGGCAGTCAGGCAGGCATTCCATCATTCCTGTCCCCGTCCTTCACTCTGCGTCTGTTTACAACAAACTTTCAATTGAAGCAATAAAAGAAACGGGTCATCCCTGGTACATCCAGCATTAAGGATATTGATACCCCAGATATAGCACTCTGGACAAGTGTATGAATACCAGCACCTCCATTTGCCCTTGAAATTTCCCTCAAGATGTCCGATATAGAGACAAGGCTAAAGGCTATGATAGGCAAAGAGATAGGAAATTATCGAATTATTGATCATATTGGGAAGGGCGGAATGGCCGTGGTGTATCGCGGCCAGCATAAGACCCTTTCTCGAAGGATCGTCGCCATTAAAGTTCTGTCTGCCGCCCTGGAAGGGGACAAGTCCTTCCACGATCGCTTCTTCCGTGAAGCCGAGGTAATGGATCGGCTGGATCACCCCAACATCGTCACCCTATGGGATTTCATAGAACAGGAAGGCCAGTATTTCATCGTCATGGAGTATGTGGATGGAACAACCCTCCACCACATAATTAAACAGACGCACGGACCACTGCCTTTAGAGCAAATAGGAAAGATTTTTGACCAGGTGCTTGATGCTGTTGGGTACGCCCATAGCCTGGGGATCGTTCACAGGGATATAAAACCCAGCAACATAATGATCAACAAACGGGGAGAGGTCAAGATAACGGATTTCGGAATTGCTCGCATAC
>JALVSJ010000564.1 GCA_027024445.1 Desulfobacterales bacterium | reverse complement strand
CTCCCCCAATAATTGCAGGTGAGTTGAGCTATTTCCGAACCACCCTCGCCTGCCGGCCCGATCCCCATAACCTGGATGACGTCGTCACCCATGAGCTTTCTCACTTCGTCCGTGCAGGTCCATGTATCCTTTCCCCATAAAGCCCCTGCGTCTTCTATATCTGCGATTCCATCGTGCAGCCATAAGTAGACGGGGCTCTGGGCTTTTCCTTTTATTACAAAATAATCAAATCCAGAGTACTTGAGTTCCACCCCAGCATACATGGTTAAGGGAGTGTGAGTGATCTTTCCCGTTAATGGACTTTTCGCAGTAATCACACCCAAAGCAGCCCCGGGCACCAACGTACCCGAAAGCAAACCGGTACCAAGGATCACGGGGTCCTCATCTTTGTACCTTTCATATAAGAGGCTGGTAATGCCCACACCACCGATGTTCCCCCTGACAAGATCATCATCCAAAGGCTCATCTGAGATTTCCGAGGTACCAAGATCGATTATTCCGATTTTGTCTGAAGATAGATAGTCCATGCTATTCTCCCCCTATTTCTATTTCATAGCCCCTTTACTCCTGGTACACAGCTTCGAAGGGGCAAACAGCTATGCACATCGGGCCCCCGTCCATATCTTCGCACAGATCACAGGCTTCCCGCAGAAGCATGGGTTTTGCAGATGCGTCTGCTTGTCCCTCAGAAGCCTCATCAACCGCACCTATCCCCCTGACTTCAACGCCTTCTGGTCTGGCTATCACCAGGTTCTCTTCTTCTTTGACAATGATGCCAAAATAGTCCTTTTTTTCTTTGGCCCTGTAAACCACAATACAGGCTGACAAAAATGCGAAGGCATCGTCTCGATGGTAACTACACGCCAGCTCACAGGCCATGCAACCGGTACACTTTAAAGGGTCTATTCTGATCCCCATCTCCGCGCTCCTTTCCTTGGCTGGTTAAGAATATACATGTTTGCTCTTCAGTTCGTGATCCTTATAGTCAAGGGCTGTATAGTTGTCAATCATAAAAAGGCTCTAAAAGCATGATATTATATTAATTCACTAGAATTTTTCGCCAGCTTACAGCGGATATCTAATCCGTTGTTTGATGGCTATTTTTTCTATGTGCTTGTAATAATTCGACTTTCAGCCCACAGTGGTCTCCAGGATTTTCTAATGGTATCGATTTATAATCCATGAAAAGTCTTAGTACCGGTAAAAAAAGATTATAATATTTTACTTGACTCGGGGGCTTTAGTGGGGTAATTTCCAATGCAGTCCGCAGGAGCTTTTTGTTGTTGTAACGGCGATAACCTTTCTACAACTTGCTTCTTTCCCTATCGGGTCAAATGGAAAAAGCCGTGTTTAAGGCCCCAAATCGGCCAGAGAAAATTTCCAACCAGATTATCGACCAAATCAGGGACATGGTTTTGGCCGGTGAGCTTAAACCTGGGGATAAACTCGGCTCTGAAAAGAGCCTTATTGCCCAGTTCGGCGTGAGCAAAGGAACCCTCAGGGAGGCACTCAGGGTCCTGGAGGCCATGGGACTTGTGGAGACCAGGAAGGGACTTGCCGGAGGAGTTTTTATCGCCGAAGTGGACATGAAGACCACAACCCATAGCATCATCAACTTCCTTCATTTCAAAGCAGTATCCATCAAAGATATTACCATGTTGCGGTTCTTCGTAGAGCCTTTTATTGTCAGGATTGCAACGCTTCAGGCAACAGATGAAGACCTCAGGAAATTAAGGTCATTAGTAGAGGATGAGGTTGGTGAGCCCCGCAATGATGGGGGAAAAGGTGAGATCCAAAAAGGCATAAGTTTCCACAGATATTTGGCCAGGTTGACTCACAATCCAATACTGATTTTGATAATGGATTTTGTGGATAATTTACTTGCTGATATGAAATCACAGTTGAACCTCGGCCCTGAATTTTATGAGAATGTGAAGAAACGCCACAGGCTGATCTTGGAGCACATGGCAAGGAGAGATCCTGACAGTGCTGAAAAAGAGATTTTAAATGATTTATTAGACGTGGGTAAAGCCATGTCCAAGCTTTCAGGCACAAAGGAATTTGATCCTGCTATACTGGAACTGAGCCATAGGGACTTCACCGCGCCTCTGACCGAATTACAGGAGGCTCCTGTATCTTCAACTACTCCCACATCTCATCTGTCTGATCTGATAGGAGAATGCATGAGCTCGGAAACGCCATCTGAATCTTTTGTTCTGAAGCGGGTAGGCTCAGGAGACCTTTACCTTGTAGTTATGAAAAACAAAAATAAGTTGAATACTGATGAAATTTAGATTTACCTATAGACCGTAGGTCCAGAAGGCAGAGTTGTCCACCATCCAAAAAACTTAGTGAGCTTAGGCTCATCAGGCAAAAGGGGGAGGTAAAATGCTAGCAAAAAGAGAAGATCTAATACTAGATGAATTAGAGGGTATCGTAGGCAAGGGAAATGCAACGGCTGCAAAGCACGTAAGATATGCCTATTCCTATGATCTCACTTTTGTCAAGCCCCGCATGCCCGACTACGTAGTGCTTGCCAAGACGGTAGAGGAAATCCAGGAAATCATGAAACTGGCTAACCGAGAGAAGATCCCTGTGGTCCCATATACCGCAGGAACCAACATAGGAGGCCTCACGATTCCGGAACGTGGTGGAATCATAC
>JALVSJ010000563.1 GCA_027024445.1 Desulfobacterales bacterium | reverse complement strand
GATCCATATATCCAATACACCGTCTAGCCCGAATTTCCTAGTTGAACTAAACCGCTTCGCGGTGGTTTTTCCCACAGGCAGGGGATTTGTTCTTTGACAATTGAATAGCGTTTTGGTCAGGGGCACTTCCATTTAATAGGTTTCCAAGACGTGGCCTCCTTCTGTAGAAAGTGGGGTATCTAGTAATCCCAAAATCTCAGAAAGGAGGCACACGTCATGGGACAATTATACAATAAAATGAAGATGGATTTGGAGCTAAAAAACTTCAGTCCGAAGACCATCACCTGTTATTTGGACTGCATGGTGCACTTTGTGCGTCATTATGGTCGCTCGTCGGTGGAGATGGGGGAGGAAGAGATTCGCAACTACCTTTACTACCTCATGAAGGACAAGAAGGTGTCTCAATCTTCCATCAACCAGGCATACAGTGCCATGAAGTTCTTCTATGAGACGACCCTGGGAAGAGAGTGGAACGGGATCAGGATTCCCCGGATTAAGAATCAAAAGAAGCTTCCTGTAGTCCTTGCCAGGGAAGAGGTCCGATCACTACTTCAGTGCATCCACAATCTCAAGCACCGGGCCATACTGACAACCATTTACTCAGGCGGATTGCGGGTGAGTGAGGCAACACACCTGAAGGACTCTGACATCGACAGCAAACGAATGATGATTCGGGTCCAGGCCGGCAAGGGGAATAAGGACCGCTATACGCTACTCGGCAAGCGTACCCTGGATATCTTGAGAAAATACTGGAAGGCCTATCAACCCGTTGAGTGGTTGTTTCCCGGACAGGATCCCAAGAAACCGATCAGCATCTCAACTATTCAAAGGGTATTTAAGGCGTCTTTACAACGTGCAGGCATTAAGAAAAAGGCCTCGGTACACACCTTGCGGCACAGTTTTGCAACCCATCTCTTGGAATCTGGAACTGATCTCTATTATATCCAGCGTCTTTTGGGTCACCGTTCGGCCAGCACCACCTCTATTTATCTTCACATTACGGGGAAAGATCTACGCAAGATAAAAAGTCCTATTGACCTCATAGAGGCTGGTTCCTAAAAAAGGGGGCTTCTCATGCGAGGTCCCCTTGAGGTGGCAGATATCTTTCGGTGCCATGGCCCCGGATACCGGGAAGCCCATGGCCATGAGATGCCGCTGCGGCACCTGCGAGCCATGAGGGCCATAGAGACCTGCCGAACGGCTGAGCTTGGCGGTCATGTGGAGGAATGCGACCATTGCGGCACCCTGAGGATATCCTACAACTCCTGCCGAAATCGCCACTGCCCCAAATGCCAATGCCTGGATAAAGAGCGCTGGCTTGAAGCGAGAAAAAAAGATTTGCTCCCCACGCAGTATTTTCACTTGGTGTTCACCCTCCCGAAAGCCTTGCGACCTCTGGTTTTGAGAAACCAGGATACTCTGTACGGTATCCTTTTCAAGGCTGCATCCGAGACCCTCAAGGAGTTGGCTAAAGATCCCGAGTATTTGGGAGCAGAGGTGGGTTTTATTGCCGTTCTCCATACTTGGTCACAAACGTTGATGGATCACCCGCATCTGAATTGAATCGAGACAGGAGAAGGCATTTATTCAGAGAGAAAAAAGTGGATACCATGCAAGAAGGACTTTTTTATCCCCGTAAAGGTCATCTCCCGCCTGTTTCGAGGAAAGTTCCTTGCCTACCTCAAAGAGGCAAGAGAAAAAGGAAGGCTGGTTTTTCCCGGAGCCATTGCCTCTTTGAAAGGGGACCGAGCCTTCAAGACCATGCTCGATGACCTCTATGACCAGGAGTGGGTGGTGTACTGTAAGCCACCCTTTTCCAGCGCTGAAACCGTCATGGATTATCTGGGCAGATACACTCACCGGGTGGCCATTTCCAATGATAGGCTGGCCACGATGCAAGGAGATCAGGTCACCTTCCGATATCGGGATCGCAAAGATAACGACAGGATTAAATCGATGACCTTGGATGCTCCCGAGTTTATCCGTCGCTTTCTCTTGCACATCCTCCCTGATGGCTTCATGAAGATCAGATATTATGGCATCTTGAGCAACCGAAACCGCAAGACAAAACTGAGACTGTGCAAGAAACTCATCGGCGTTGATTGTTCCCGGGAGCATGAAAAGCCAAAAGACTCCTGGCGGGAATTCCTTGCCCGTATCACGGGAGTCGATCCCGGGATATGCCCCTGTTGCGGAAAAGGGAAAATGGTGTTGAAACAAGTTCTCCGTCCCTCAACAGCTTTTCCCCGCCGGGAGCACTGCGGCGTACAGGTGCCTCCATGACTATAAACTTGGCTAGCTGTGCTTTCACAAACCCTTCCCTGACCTCTATAAGAGACAATGGAGACCTTCGTCTCATGCAGACACCACACGACCCACTTTTTCTTTTTCATGGGCATGTCATCACGCACCGGAACTCCATTCTAACCCAAAACGCTATTCAATTGTCAAAGAACACAATATTTCGCCAAAATCGTCATGAACAAACGCGACATTAAATCCCCATAGCAATAGCGAATCGGCTCAGTTCAACCAGATTGTAACCGGAATTTCACTTCGCTCAACTCCGTTTACAATCTTTAATGTTAGTGAGATCAAGAAAGCCTTAGATGAACGATTAGGGCGTAAAACGGCACTTGCATCAACCTACAATCTCTTGCATCGCCACGGG
>JALVSJ010000562.1 GCA_027024445.1 Desulfobacterales bacterium | reverse complement strand
GGTACAGGGCACTGGTTATGACAAGCGGAAATATGACTGAAGAGCCTATTAATATCGACAATGATGCAGCCTTTCACAATCTGAGGGGCATTGCCGATTTTTTTCTGGTTCACAATCGGGATATTTATTTGAGGAGCGATGACTCAGTTATGCGAGTCATAGGCGGCATACCGCGTCATATAAGACGATCACGCGGTTATGTGCCCGTACCGGTATTTGTCCCAGACAGCATCAGCCCCTTGGTCCCAACTTTGGCAGTAGGGGCGGAACTGAAGAACACCGTGTGCCTTACCAAGGAAAACAGGGCGTTCGTTAGCCAGCACATTGGGGACATGGAAAACCTTGAGACATACCACTTTTTTGAACTCACAATAAGGCACTTACAGAGGATACTGGAAATAGATCCTGAAGTGCTTGCTCACGACATGCACCCCGACTATTTGAGCACAAGGTATGCCG
Organism: Desulfobacterales bacterium; assembly: GCA_027024445.1. Classification (GTDB taxonomy): domain Bacteria; phylum Desulfobacterota; class DSM-4660; order Desulfatiglandales; family Desulfatiglandaceae; genus B111-G9. Next base: position 2,212 of record JALVSJ010000562.1, on the reverse strand, counting down.
TGAGGCAGTCAACTCTCCCCACTATAGCTGTGCAGCATCATCACGCCCATATTGTCAGTTGTATGGCGGACAATGGGATCACAGAGCCAGTAGTGGGTATGGCCATGGACGGCACCGGCCTGGGCGATGATGGAAAGATCTGGGGATGCGAATTTCTGCTTTCAGACCTTGTGAGTTACAAAAGGCTCGCCCATCTCGAATATATCCCACAGCCGGGCGGGGACATGGCAGCAAAACAACCCTGGCGAATGGCATTAATATATCTGCACAAGGCATTTGGTCAAGACCTTTTCGACCTCCCCATACCATTTGTCTCAAAAATAGACCTTCAACAGTCCTCCACCATTATTAAGATGGCCCAAAAAGGGATGAACTCTCCCCTTACCTCCAGTTGTGGGCGGCTATTTGACGCAGTGTCTTCTTTGTTGGGCCTCCGTGACAGGATAGCTTACGAAGGACAGGCCGCCATTGAGCTTGAAATGAGTCAGAGGGGTGAAGATGAGGCCACCTATCCTGTATGTTTCAGAAAAGAAAATGGCTTAAGGATAATGGAGGCCTCGCCGATCATCCGTGGAATCGTTGATGACATTATGGCAGGACAAAGCAGGGGAACAATAAGCCGGAGATTTCACAACACCCTCATTGAGCTTTTGGCGGAAGTGGCCCTGGATATTAAAGAGGAAACAGGAATATCTACGGCAGTCATGAGCGGAGGTAGCTTTCAGAATGCAACCCTTCTGGTGGGAATCACACGGGCCCTTGAGTATAGAGGATTCAGGGTGTATTCTCACACCCTGGTTCCCACCAATGATGGGGGCATCTCGCTGGGGCAGGCAATATGCGCTGGTCTCAAAGCTGATGGTAACAAAGGGGCGTTTGAACGAGGCTGACATGAAATATATGGACGAATACAGAGACAGGGAATTGGCCGAAGTGTTGGTTAAAGCTATTAAGCAAACGGTCACCAGACCTATTCGCCTCATGGAGATTTGCGGCACCCACACTATGGCCATATTCAAGCACGGCATCAGGAGCCTTATAGGCAATGAAATTCAGTTAATCTCCGGACCCGGGTGTCCCGTGTGTGTAACCGCTATTGAGGAGGTGGACAGGGCTGTAAAGCTCGCGCGCATGCCGGGGGCCATTGTTGTCAGCTTCGGGGATATGCTTCGTGTTCCAGGCACAGAATCTTCGCTCCAGGCAGAAAAAGCAAGGGACGCCGATGTACGAATTGTGTATTCCACCTTTGATGCCCTGAAGATAGCCAGAGACAACCCTGACAAGGATGTCACTTTCCTTGGCATTGGTTTTGAAACCACAGCCCCAACGGTAGCTGCAGCAATAAAGACAGCGCATGAGACCGGCATAAAGAATTTCTATGTGCTTTCGGCCCACAAGCTCCTTCCACCTGCCATGCACGCCCTGCTGCAGAGTGGTGATCTCCATGTGGACGGATTCATATGCCCGGGCCATGTGACAACGATAATAGGAACTTCGGCCTACGAAGAAATTGCCAGGCAATATGGAACTCCGTGCGTTGTGGTTGGCTTCGAGCCAGTGGACATCCTGCAGGGCATCTTCATGCTTGCTAAACAGCTCTCCGAGGGCCGCGCTGAGGTGGAAATACAGTACAGCAGGGGTGTGAAACCATCGGGGAATCTCGAAGCCCTGAAAATAATGAACGACGTTTTCGAGCCATGTGACGCGCCATGGCGTGGGCTGGGCATGATTCCCGGCAGTGGGCTGTCAATACGTCCCGACTATGAGGTCCATGACGCCACAAAGCAATTTGACCTGGAGGTTCCACCGTCAAAGGACCCCCCGGGGTGTCTTTGCGCAGAGATCCTGAGGGGCGCGGCCATTCCACCAGATTGCAAGCTATTCCGTTTGCGGTGTACTCCAAGGACACCAATAGGGCCCTGTATGGTCTCCAGTGAAGGGACATGTGCCGCTTATTTCAAGTATCATATAGATTGAGATGCTGACCGACCTAACACTTGATACATTGCCGCAGAAATCCCTTAAGGTCCTCAGGCCCCGGTCTTCCACCAGGCCTATCATATGGCTCGTTGAGGACGGGGGCAGGCTGCTGGTTGTAAAGGACTTCAGCAGAAATGGTCGGTTTTACAGGAACCTCTTCGGCCGATTCCTGATCTGGCGCGAGGCAAAGGCCTACAGGAAGCTCAGGGGTCTCCAGGGCGTTCCCACGTGC
>JALVSJ010000561.1 GCA_027024445.1 Desulfobacterales bacterium | reverse complement strand
CGCCTGTCTTTGCCAAGCCTCTTGCCCATTTCCTCAAGGCTCGTCATGGGATGAACCATATCCCTGTTTTTTATGATCTCGATCTGGCGGTAAGGCGAGTCAAGTGTGATTTCCTCTAGATACAGAAACCCTTCCTGAAAAAGCATCTCCAGAAAAGAGGCAAGGTCATAGTCAAGGGCCGCAACATCGAGTGTGGTGGACCTGCGGGAATTAATGAGGTCTTCCCTGAAATCCAGAAGAAAGCGTATCCCGCCCGGATTCTTGGCTATACGTTGAAATATTCCCATGCGGGGTGAGCGGAGCCTCGCCCTCAGTCTCTGGACCGTTGAAGGCCACGATGTGTCATGGTCCTCACCTGCTACTATATCGCTGAGAAAGGGGAGGAGTTCGTCTTTTTTCACCTCAAGTCTACTGTTCAACAGGTAGAACAGACCCTCTTTTTCCTTGCGCTCTAGTTCCCGATACTGCTGCTGGAGCCGGGGAAAGATGGATTCGCCGCTGTGATCCTCTCCAAGCTTTCTGAAATACTCAAAGACCCTTTCTACCTTTCTTGATTGCCTCTGCTCCATGTTCTCTTCACTCATAATCTACCCTCAGTCCACCTGGAGCGTTATTCGTTATTAGTTATTCGGTATTCGTTGTTCGATATTCCCAGCCTCTGAATCCCTTGATCCCAGCATTCCATTATTCAATCATTCCAACATTCCATTATCCCATTATTCCAATATTCCAGCATTCCAATATTCCAGCATTCCAATATTCCAGCATTCCAATATTCCCTGTCCCTATCCAAACGCCATGAGCTTCATCTCCTTTTCTTCCAGCTCTTTTATCATATCCCTCAAGCGCGCGGCTTCCTCGAAATCCAGTCTAGCTGCTGCTTCTTTCATCTTCGAGGTCAACTTTTTGATGTAATCGTCCAGTTCCTCCGCAGAGCCATACTTCAGGTCTTCCTCTCTCACCTCTGGAATCTCCACGTAGTCAGCCTCGTACACAGACTCAAGAACATTCTCTATATTCTTCTGGATACTCACAGGCGTGATACCGTGCGCTTCATTGTATTCCAGCTGGATTCTCCGCCGCCGGTTACTCTCCTCTATAGCCCGTCTGATTGACTCGGTCATATGGTCTGCATAGATCAGGACGGTGCCATTGACATTTCTCGCAGCCCTGCCACAGGTCTGGATAAGAGACCGCTCAGACCTCAGGAACCCCTCCTTGTCAGCGTCCAGGATGGCCACAAGTGATACCTCGGGAAGATCAAGCCCTTCCCGCAGCAGGTTGATCCCGATTAAGACATCAAAGACCCCAAGCCTCAGGTCCCGTATTATCTCCATCCTCTCTATGGTCTTGATATCCGAGTGCATATATCTCACCCGAATACCAAGATCAGAATAGTATTCGGTGAGGTCCTCCGCCATATTTTTCGTCAAGGTAGTCACCAACACCCTTTCATTTCGCTTGATCCTGTCACGGATCCAGCCAAGCAGGTCATCCACTTGGTTCCTGGCCGGTCGAACGATTATCTCCGGGTCAACGAGTCCTGTGGGTCTGATAATTTGTTCGGTTATCCTTTGGGCCTTCTTAAGCTCATAGGGCCCCGGGGTTGCAGATACATAAATCACCTGGTTCACCCTCTCCTCGAACTCTTCAAATGTGAGCGGCCTATTGTCTAAGGCAGAGGGCAACCTGAAGCCGAACTCCACCAAGGTTTGCTTGCGCGATCGGTCACCCCGAAACATTCCATTTAACTGCGGGATGGTAATGTGGCTTTCATCTATTATGGTCAGAAAATCCTTGGGAAAATAGTCCAGCAGCGTGGGAGGGGGTTCCCCAGGCGCCCTGCCCGTGAGATGACGGGAATAGTTCTCAATGCCGTGGCAGTATCCCATCTCCATCATCATCTCCAGGTCAAAACGGGTCCTCTCTTCAATCCTTTGGGCCTCAATGAGTCTGCCCTGCTTTCTGAAATATTCAATCCGTTCTTCCAGTTCCTTTTTTATGGCCTCAATGGCCCGCTCTCTCACCTCGGTGGTAGTGACATAATGGCTTGCGGGATAAATTGTCACTCTCGTAAGCCGCTGCAACACCTTCCCTGTCAGGGGATCGATCTGCTGAATGTCTTCCACCTCATCGCCAAAAAATATTATCCTCACGGCCCTATCTTCTTCATGGGCAGGATAGACATCAAGGACATCACCCCTTACCCGGAACTTCCCTCGGACAAAGTCGTAGTCTCCTCTTTCATAATGGATCTCCACCAGCTTTCTGATGGCATCGTGCACTGGCAGTTCCTTGCCCTTTTCCACATAAAGCAACATTCCATGGTAGGCCTCAGGGGAGCCCAGGCCATATATGCACGACACACTTGCCACTATGATCACATCATCGCGCTCCAGGAGCGATCTCGTAGCCGAGTGCCTCATCTTGTCGATCTGTTCGTTTATGTGTGCGTCTTTCTGGATATAGGTATCGGTCTGGGGAATGTAGGCTTCTGGCTGATAGTAGTCATAGTAACTGACAAAGTACTCCACTGCATTGTTGGGGAAAAAGCGCTTCAACTCGCCATAGAGCTGAGCTGCCAGCGTCTTGTTAGGTGCAATTACGAGGGTGGTCTTCTGGCAACGGGCTATGACATGGGCCATTGTAAAAGTCTTGCCAGAGCCCGTCACCCCA
>JALVSJ010000560.1 GCA_027024445.1 Desulfobacterales bacterium | reverse complement strand
CTCCCAGGCTGGATGTGCCATGGGGTGCAAGTTCTGTTTGACTGGAAGTCGGGGGCTTTTGAGGAATCTGGAGGCCGCAGAGATAGTAGATCAGGTTATACAGGTTAAATCAGACATGGCCGAGGACATTCCCCTTACCAACATTGTATTCATGGGAATGGGCGAGCCCCTTGCAAACTACGATAATGTCCTCAGGGCGCTCCACAACATCATTAGCCCAGACGGAATGAACTTCTCCCATAGAAAGGTGACACTGTCAACCTGCGGTCTTGTGCCCCAAATGAGGAAGCTTGGCCATGAAATAAACGTCAATCTTGCCATATCATTGAATGCAGCCAACGACACCACCCGTAGCTTCCTTATGCCGATAAATAACAAATATCCATTGGGTACACTCCTTCAGGCCTGCAAGGAATTTCCATTACCAAACAGGCGAAGGATCACTTTTGAGTACATCCTTATTAAAGACCAAAATGATAGTGAGCATGACGCGAAGAGGTTGGCGGGCCTGTTGAAAGGAATAAAAGCAAAAGTAAATCTCATTCCCTTCAATCCCCATGATCAATGCGAATTTGAGCCCTCGCCAATGCAGAGGGTAAAGCGTTTCCAAGAGATCCTATTGGAAAACCACCTCACCACCATTGTCCGGAAAAGCAAAGGCCCTGATATTATGGCCGCCTGCGGCCAATTGGGTAGTAGTATTTCCTTGCCGAAAAAAGCGAACGTGGTACTATAGGTAGTTGACGTTTTAACAAGCTAATTGTAACAAGAAAGGCCAACAATAAGATTGGCCATTTTCTTACGGTAATTGTTGACCTCTAGCAATTAAGTAGGGAGAGAAACCTAGGATGCTTGATTTCAAAAAAGGTAACGGCCTCTTGCCTGCCATTGTGCAGGACTACGACACAGGAGAAGTCCTTATGTTGGCCTATATGAATGAGGAGGCCTGGAACAAGACCATTGAGACACAGGAGGCCCATTACTGGAGCCGTTCAAGGCAGCAATTATGGCATAAGGGCGGGACTTCAGGTCATATTCAAAAGATTAAGGAGATTCGTATTGACTGTGACAACGACACCATTCTCCTGAAAGTCGAGCAAGTTGGTGGCGCTGCCTGTCATACTGGATACAAAACCTGTTTTCACAGACGCGTGTGCGATGACGGAAAACTAAGCGTTTGCAGTGAAAAGATATTTGATCCCGAGAAGGTATATGGAAAATGAAAACACTTCGTCTTGGTATACCCAAAGGAAGCCTTCAGAACGCAACAATAAATCTATTTGAGAAATCAGGCTGGAAAATCTCCGTAAATTCCAGAAGTTATTTTCCTGACATCAATGATCCAACTATTGAGTGCAGTCTGTGTCGCGCCCAGGAGATGTCCCGTTATGTAGAGCGAGGGACACTTGATGCCGGCCTTACTGGGAAGGACTGGATAGAAGAAAACGAATCTGATGTTTATGTTGTCGGTGATCTTGTTTACTCAAAAGTGAGTCAGAGTCCAGCAAAGTGGGTGCTTGCAGTGCCAAGTGACTCTGACATAAAGACCCTGAAAGATCTCCAAGGTAAGAAGATTGCCACAGAACTGGTTAACTTTACAAAACGCTACTTCAAGGAGAGGAATATTGACGTAGAGGTGGAATTTTCCTGGGGAGCGACCGAGGCCAAGGTGGTTTCAGGTCTAGCAGATGCCATTGTGGAAGTAACGGAGACGGGCAGCACCATAAGAGCCCACGGACTCAAAATAATACATGAGCTTATGGAAACAAACACTCAGTTCATTGCCAACAAGGAGGCAATCAAAGACCCTTGGAAAAAGGAAAAGATTGATCAAATATATCTTCTTCTCCAAGGTGCCTTAAAAGCCGAAAACATGGTAGGACTTAAAATGAACGTGCCCGCAAAAAAGATGGAGGAGGTTATCGGGATTCTTCCGAGCCTAAATGCCCCTACAATTGCAGGCCTGTACAACTCCAAGTGGGTTTCAGTGGAAGTGGTGGTAGATTCCGGTATCGTCAGAGATTTAATACCTAGGTTGATGCAGTCCGGAGCCCAAGGAATCATCGAATACGCCCTCAATAAGGTGATATAAGCATGAGAAAAACAAGAAGTTGGATATCAATCTGGTGTTCGATTGTATTGTTGAGTTTTCTGTGCGCTTGCGCCCAAGACAAATCAGTTATCATAAAGAAGGCACGGGCCAAGGAAAGACTGGGAAATTCTCTTTTAGTTGACGGCAGGTTTGAACAAGGACTTAAAGAACTACTTGAAGCCGAGAAACTGGCCCCCAATGACCCTGAAATACAAAATTCTCTGGGTATCGCTTACAGAGATGTTGGGAAACTAGATGAGGCCATAAAGCATTTCAACCGCGCTTTGGAACTGAGGCCAGATTACCCTGAGGCTCTAAATAACTTAGGAACCGTTTATGTTATCAAAAGGGACTACGAAAAGGCACTGAAGCTTTTTAGGCAGGCAGCAGAGGACGTTACATATCGTACCCCTTATATTGCTTATACAAACCTGGGGTATGTCTATCACATAAAAGGAGATTACGAAAAAGCCATTTTTTACTATAAAAAAGCCATCGAGAAATTCCCTGGATATAGTGTAGCCTATGATAATATGGGGCTGGCTTACGAAAAGCTAAAAAAATGGGATGAGGCGGTCCAATGCTATAAGCTAGCGATCCAATTTGCCCCAAACGCCCCTGTTCCACACCTCCATCTGGCAAAGGTTTATCTTACCCTTGATCTGAAGAAGGAAGCAGTCCATGAGCTTTTGGAAACCATAAAGGCAGACAGGACCGGGCCGTACGGTAAGGAGGCCAGGAGACTGTTGGAGGAACTGAGGTTAAAGGAGTCGTCTTCCTAAACCGGGAGAGAGTCAGCATGCATATCCAAGGTGAAAACAAGGCTCAAAAGGAATGTAGGCCAATTGAAAAGGCTTTGGATATTCCTTCCTTTATTGTGATGGATGTAATGGAGCGGGCTCTTGAGCTTCAAAAACAAGGACACCACATAATACATTTGGAGATTGGAGAGCCTGATTTCCCCACGCCAGAATGTATATGTCGGGCAAGCATTGAGGCCTTGCGTAAGGGGTACACCCATTATACCCACAGTTTAGGTATGCTGGAGTTGAGAGAAGCCATCTGTGAATACTACGATCACAAATATGGTGTAACCGTCAATCCAGATCAAATATTGGTTACTTCGGGTACGTCCCCAGCACTCCTTCTGATATTCGCCGCGCTCATTGACCCTGGGGAGCAAATTATCATGTCAGACCCCCATTATCCATGCTATCCAAACTATGTGCGGTTTTTAGGTGGGGAGCCGGTGTTTGTAAACGTGGAGGAGGCCGAAGGCTTTCAACTGGACGCCGTGCAAATCAAAAAACACTTAGGGCCCAAGGTGAAAGCACTGCTTATAAATTCTCCGTCAAACCCTACTGGTACATTATTATCTAAGGAAAAGATGCAAGCCATTGCGGAGCTTGGCTATCCGATTATTTCGGATGAAATCTATCATGGTTTGGTGTACGAGGAAAAAGAGCACTGTATCCTTGAATTTACGGATAATGCATTCGTGCTCAATGGCTTTTCTAAACTGTTTGCCATGACTGGATGGCGGCTAGGCTATGTGATAGCTCCTTCGCACTTTATGCGCCCATTGCAAAAATTGCAGCAGAATTTTTTTATCTCTGCCAGCAGCATATCACAGTGGGCGGGGATTACTGCACTTCGCAGTGCTCAGGATGATGTTGAAAAAATGAGGGAAATATATAATGAGAGAAGGATGTTCTTGATCTCCAAATTGAAGCGACTGGGGTTCGGCCTTGCAACAGAGCCCCGTGGCGCCTTTTACGTGTTTGCAAACGCCAAACATCTCTCTTCCAATTCCTATGATCTTGCCTTTGAAATATTGGAAAAGGCGCATGTCGGTGTGGCACCCGGTATTGACTTTGGTGATAACGGTGAGGGATATTTAAGATTTTCATATGCCAATTCCATGGAAAATCTGGCAGAGGGGCTGAGGAGAATAGAACGTTATCTACAGGAACGTTAGATTTTTATCCGCGGTATCTGGATATCAGATGGACGTAACCTTCGTTGCTAGTGCTTATACCCCCCAACAGTATCCTACTCCTGATCGCCCAGAAGTAGCGTTTGCAGGAAGATCTAATGTGGGTAAATCCTCTCTCTTGAACAAGCTAATCAATCGCAGACACCTTGCAGCAACCAGCTCAAAGCCGGGCCGGACTAGGTCGATCAATTTCTTTGCGATTGCAAAAGATCTATACTTCGTGGACCTTCCGGGCTATGGGTATGCCAAAGTCCCTACGAGCATAAAAAAGAGTTGGAAAAGATTGGTCGAGTCCTATTTGTTGGGGCGCCCTACCCTGAGAGGTGTTGTTTTGATTCTAGACATACGTCGAGATCCTGGTTCTGATGACTTAGACCTTATCGAATGGCTCCAGCATCACCGAATTCCTGTTTTACTGGTATTAACAAAGGCTGATAAACTATCAAGACAGAGAGCCCTAAACAGGGCTACAGCCATATTTAACGCATTGAAACACACGAATGTTCCCCGTCCCGTGGTTTTCTCCTCCAGGACGGGACTGGGCCGGGAGCAACTGTGGGATGCTATCATGAAGCTCGTTGGCGAGCCCGCTATCTAGCCTCTTCCAGACCATATGCTTTGATTTTCTTGTGCAGGTTACTTCTTTCTATTCCGATAGCTTCAGCGGTCTGAGAGATATTCCAGTTGTATTCCTGCAACTTCGCTTCCAAGAATGCCTTTTCAAACTCCTTCTTGGCCTCTTTCAAGGAATCACTAAAAAAGACATTGGAAAGCCCAGAGCCTCCTTTCCGCAATTCATTATAGGGGGGCGGAATGTCCTCAGGTCTTATGATACTTCCGGGAGTCATGATCATCATCCGTTCCACAAGATTCTTTAGCTCTCTCACGTTGCCTGGCCACTCATACCCCATTAGGAGGGAGAGGGCCTCATCATTGAACTTTTTTGGTTCAACATTAGTGGTAAGGCAGAACTCCTGGACAAATTCTTGTACGAGCTCTGGAATGTCTTCAACCCTTTCCCGTAGTGGCGGCACCCTCAAGGGAATCACGTTTAGCCTGAAGTACAGATCCTCTCTAAATGTGCCTCTTTGTATTTCTTCTTCAAGATTTTTGTTGGTGGCTGCTATGACCCTAACATCGACCTTTATGGTTCGAGTTCCACCGACTCTCTCAAACTTCTGTTCTTGTAATATCCTGAGGGTCTTAGATTGTGCCTTGAGACTCATGTCACCTATCTCATCCAAGAAAATGGTGCCTTCGTGGGCAAGATCAAACTTGCCTTTTCGCATAGTGGAAGCCCCCGTGAATGCTCCTTTTTCGTGGCCAAATAGCTCACTCTCAATAAGCTCTTCTGGTATGGCTGCACAATTCACTTCTACCAGTGGCTTGTGACTACGTTTGCTAAGCCGGTGTATCATATGGGCAACCAATTCTTTGCCCGTCCCGTTTTCCCCCGAAATCAGCACCCATGCGTCTGTGGGAGCAACAGTCATGATTTGCTTTTTTAGCTCTATTATAGCCGGACTGTGGCCCGTTATCTCATACTTCTTCTTATCTTTCTCCCTTAACAGTGTTACTTCTTGTTCCAGATTGTGGTACTCGAGGGCATTGTTTATGGTGAGGAGCAATTTCTCCAGGGACAGGGGTTTTTCAATAAAGTCATAGGCTCCCAGTTTTGTGGCCTTGACAGCGGTCTCAATGGTGCCATGGCCTGACATCATTACAACCTGAATCTGTCGGCTCAACTCTCTTATCTTGACCAGGGTCTCAATACCGTCCATGTCAGGCATCCAGATATCAAGCAGTACCAAATCGGGCATGACCTCTTTTATCTTCTCCAATGCCTCTAGGCCGGTGCGGGCACAGGCCACCTCAAAGCCCTCGTCGGATAGAATCCCCTCCAGGGACTGAAGGATACTTTCTTCGTCATCCACTATTAGTATTGTTCGCCCCATCTTCTAACTCAAGATTGGTAATGGAATCTGTGTGCTAATCTGGTCTCTGGGAGGGGTTGATCAAGGTAATGGCTATCTCTGCGGCTCGCCTGGAAGCCCCTCCCCCGCCCAGAAGTTCTTTTACTTTTCTCAAGCCCTGAACCACCCTGCTCCTCTCTAGCTCATCCTCAAGCAGAGTAACAATGTGCTTCTCAAGGCCCTCCGGAGTTATTTCATCCTGGATCAACTCCGGGACCACTTCCTCGCCAGCAACAAGATTCACCAAACAAATATGGTCCACTTTAACCAGTCGTTTTGCAAGAAAAAAAGACATGGGCGACACCTTATAGGCCACGACCATGGGGACTTCCATTATTGCACATTCAAGGGTGGCAGTGCCCGATGCCACCATGGCACAATTGCAACACGAGAAAACCTCATATATATTTTCCCTACAAATTCTAGTAGGCACCGCCGCACGGGCAACCATCGCCTTTATCTTCTCTTCCTCGATGGTAGGGGCCAAAGGCAGCAGGCAAGTTAGCCCGTTATACCGCTCTGCAAGCCTCTGTGCTGCGGCCATCATGACCGGAAGCAGGCTACTGACCTCATGATCCCTACTTCCAGGGGCAATCCCGATTACCGGATAGGCCCCTTCAAGGCCAAATCTTTGTCTGATCTCATGGGAAGGTACCTCAGAAGGAATTGCATCTAATATAGGATGGCCCACATAATCCACTGCTACGCCTCTGTCCCGATAAAACTTTTCTTCAAAAGGCAGGATACAGACCATCCTGTCCACCACTGAGGCAATCTTTTTCACCCTGCCGGGTCTCCACGCCCAAACCTGTGGGCTTATGTAATACATCACTGGGATACCCAGCTTCTTGGCCTTGCTTGCCATCTTCAGGTTGAATTCGGGAAAATCGATCAAGATAAGAAGGGAAGGTTTGGATTGCTTGAGCATCCGGCTGAGCAATATGTATGCCTTCACAATGTTGCCCAGCTTCGCTGCAACTTCACTTAACCCCACAACTGCCGTGTCCCTCGCAGGCACAAGGGTTTTAACACCCTGGGCCTCCATCCTGGGTCCACCTAGCCCGATGAACTGGGCTTCAGGATGGAGTTGTGAAATTGCCCTTACCAGATTGGCACCGTGGAGATCTGCAGAGGCCTCGCCTGCAACAATCGCTATGAGGGTTTCGCCCCCTGTCTCAACAGATCGTTTGAAAATATTTGCACCCCCGCTCAATCTGGCCAATAATGCTTTTGGCTACCCATAGAGCACGCCTCCCATCTTCACCCGATACCTCCGGTGATGCGCCATCAAGCACAGTGGTCAGAAAAGATCGAATTTGGGAGAGCATAGGATCACTGTCCGGGAATTGCATCTTACTTGTCACAATCTGTGGATACCCTTCGGGTCCTGGGCTTTCCTGATCAAGGCGGGTCACCCCAAGTTCTTTACTGTTAAAATCCACGGACAAATATGCATCGGATTGAAATATTCTCAGTTTTCTGATGGTCTTGTTGGACACACGGCTGGCTGTCAGGTTAGCAACTGCACTATTGTCGAAAATTATTCGAACATTGGCAATGTCGGTCTTACCTGTAAGTACCGACATTCCCACTCCATGCAGTTCTTTTATCTCTGAGTTCACTACATTCAAGATTATATCGAGATCATGAATCATAAGATCTAGAACGACGTCTACGTCTGTCCCCCTTGGAGTAAAAGGATTGAGTCTGTGAGATTCCACAAATATGGGCCGGCTCACCATAGTTTGCATCTCACGAACAGCCGGGTTGAATCTTTCAGTGTGACCCACCTGCAAAACCAGCCCTCTTTTGTCAGCTTCCTTTATTAACTGATCAGCTTCGGCAACTTCTTCGGTTATAGGCTTTTCAACTAGAAGGTGGACACCTGCCGAGAGTACGTCTAATCCGATTGAAAAATGCTCCTTGGTGGGAACGGCCAAGGTGACAGCATCCACCTGATCCAAGATATCGTGGTGCGTGAAGAATGCTTTCGTATCATAGCGCCTAGCTATAAACCTGGCCCTCTCTCTGTCTATATCCACTACACCAACCAACTCTGCTTCGGGCAGTGCGACATATTTCTGCACATGGTATTCACCAACATGCCCTACTCCGATCACAGCCACCCTCAACGGTTTCAATGTGA
>JALVSJ010000559.1 GCA_027024445.1 Desulfobacterales bacterium | reverse complement strand
ACCTCGTCGACCTGATCTGGCTGTATTTCGAGCACTGGCATCAATCGCATAACCGAAGGCTCGTTGCCTGTATATATTGCGAGGACTCCGTGCTGCGCAAGTTGGTAGCTCATCCTCGGTCCAATCGAGTCATTGGTATACTGAAGCCCCATCATGAGGCCCTTGCGCCGAACCTCCAAAAGAAGGTCGGGATACTTTTTTAGCAGGTCGTCGAACCCTTGCTGAAATCTTTCTCCCATCTTTGCCGCATGATCGGGTAAGTTATGTTCAAGGATATAGTCAATTGTGGCCATTCCTACAATGCATCCCAGGTCTGAACCTCCAAAGGTGGAAAGGTGGATAAATGGATGGGTCATCATAAAATCATTGAGTTCCTCTCGATATATGGCTGCTGAAATGGGATAGACAGTGCCCCCGAGCGACTTTCCCACTGTCATGATGTCAGGCACAACCCCCGAGTGTTCACAGCAGAACATCTTCCCTGTACGGCCAAAACCCGTCTGTATCTCATCAAAGATCAAGACAATCTCATTTTCATCGCAAAGCTTACGTAATCCTCGCAGATAGTCATCTGTTGCTGGATGAATCCCTCCCTCTCCCTGAACCGGCTCAATAATAATGGCAGCAGTATCATCAGTTATTGCATCTTTCATTGCATCCAGGTCATTGTACGGTACGTGCTTAAACCCGGGGACCATGGGGTAAAACGGCTTGCGGTATTCCTCGCGGCCAATGGCTGCCAGTGAAAACCCGGTGTGACCATGATATGCCTTGATCGTCGAAATGATCTCCGTTTTCATGGTAAAACCACGGGCGAGCTTTATGGCAAAATCATTCGCCTCTCCGCCCCCTGTGCCATACATTACATACTGAAGGTCTCCGGGCGTGATCTCAGCCAGCTTCTTAGCAAGGTCAGCCTTTGGTTTGCTGCACAACAGGAACACGCCAAGATCATATTGATCCAAGGCATCCTTGAGTGCCTTAACAACGGCGGGGTTTCTCCTGCCAACGTTGAATGAACCTGCCGAAGTAATGCAATCTATGTATCTCTTCCCACTGGCATCCCACACATATGGGCCTTCGCGACGCGTCTCAATAATGTCAAGGCCCGCATTACGAAGGACCCTGACTTTCTGGGGGTTAACATATTTGGCAAAGTCCTTTAATGCCTGCTCTTTTATGGCCTGAGCCTCACTATTGGTATCTACCTCTGCCATTTTCTCCCTCCTATAAATACCTTCTATTCAATTTGGCCTTTCCGGGCCCCAAAGACTCCCTTTCCGAGGCTAGTCAAACATATCCTCTATTCTCTGTGCCACATCATCACCACTTGTGAGCATTGCGTTTTCCAAGTTCTTTGCATATGCGATTGGGCATTCAGGCGCTGCGATCTTCATTGGAGGTTCCTTCAACAAACCAAACCCAGCTAACGCCACCCTGGAGATCACCTCTGATCCTATGCCTAGAGTAAAGTGTCCCTCTTCAAGGGTAACCAGCCGACCTGTCTTTGCCACAGAGTCAAGTATGGTTTTTGTATCCATGGGATACAGCGTGAGGAGATCCACCACCTCTGCCTCAATGCCCGCCCTTGACAACTGCTCTGCCGCATCGAGAGCAATCCTCACGCCCAGGGAATATGTCACTATCGTTACGTCATCGCCGGGTCGAACCACCCTTGCCTTCCCTATGGGCAGCAGATATTCTTCAGCGGGCACTGCTCCGGCCTCTGCATACATCAACTTGTGCTCAAAAAATATGATAGGATTATTGGATCTTATGGCGGACTTGAGAAGCCCCATGGCAGTGTAAGAATCAGAGGGTGCGACAGCCATTAGTCCCGGCACTCCCACAAAAAATCTCTCCATGGACTGGGAGTGTTGGGCTGCCATTCCTATGCCACTTCCCACAGGGGTGCGCACTGTAAGGGGGATGGAGACCTGCCCCCCAGTCATGTACCTGAGCTTGGCAGCCTGATTGATTAAAGGATCCATACAACATGTAAGGAAATCAGAAAAGAGGATCTCGGCCACAGGCCTCATACCTACCATTGCTGCCCCCACAGCGCCTCCTATGATCGCGTTCTCTGATATAGGTGTGTCGATGATCCTTGAGGGGCCGAACTTATCAATCAAGCCTGCTGTTACATTAAAATATCCTCCAAGGCTCACATCTTCACCCCAGAGGAAAATGCTTTCATCCCGCTCCATTTCCTGGGCAAGGGCCACGTTAATGGCCTCTGAAACAGACATCTGAGAGGCTTGGTCAGAAGCAGCAAAGTCTCCTTCGTAAAGTTCTCTCCTCTCGGGCGTGTATACATCCGCAAGAAGCTCGGCTCGGTCTGGGGGCTCCGATTCGCGGGCAAATCTCACTGCATCTTGGATTCTTTGCTCTACGTCCTTTTTCAACTGATCCCTCTTAGCATCATCCAATAGTCCCTGCTCCCTGAGGTGGGATTCTAATCTGACGATTGGGTCTTTCTTTAAATATTCTTCCTGCTCCTCCTTTGGCTTGTATGCTTGTGGCTCTCCTTCCATGTGGCCGTGATACCTGTAAGTCTTCACTTCCACGAGCCGGGGCAGGCCATCTGCTCTCATCTTTTCTATTATCTCTGCCATTTGTTTTGAAAGAGAGAACGCATCATTGCCATCCATTTGATGTGACTCTATCCCGTATGCTTCAGCCCGCCGCTTG
>JALVSJ010000558.1:1732-2698 GCA_027024445.1 Desulfobacterales bacterium | reverse complement strand
AAGTTGTTTCAGCCCATTAAGAAGAATTGGCTTTGCTTGTCTTGTGCCCACGTAACATACTATGCCACACATGGCAGGCTCCCTGTGAATGGAATGATGGAATAATGGAATACTGGGCCTGGAGAAAAACCCTTTTCCGTTACTGCTGAATCGGAAATATTGGTAAATTTATAAATACCAAATGGTATGTTTCAAATTTGCTAAATCTTTGCAACATTAATTTGAAGCCTAATATACAATGCCTAAAGGCTGATGGATCAAACTAATCCCTGGTCAATCATGGCATCCACCACTTTGACAAAGCCTGCAATATTTGCGCCAACGAGATAATTGCCAGGCTGACCGTATTCCTCTGCCGTATCCAGACAGGTCTTATGGATGTTCTTCATGATGGTTTGCAGCCTGTAGTCAACCTCTTCTCGAGGCCAGTTAAGCCGCATGCTGTTCTGGGCCATCTCCAACCCTGAAACCGCTACGCCTCCCGCATTAGCGGCCTTTCCAGGCGCATAGAGGATCTTATTTTCCAAGAAGATATCTATGGCCTCAAGGGTTGATGGCATATTGGCGCCCTCACACACGAGACGGACTCCATTGTTGATCAGGTTCTGAGCATCCTTTCCGTTAATTTCATTCTCTGTTGCACATGGAAAGGCACAGTCCGCTTTATGGTCCCAAAGGGGGTTATGGTCTGCACTCGGATCAGTATCGGTATAGACCGCATCCTTGTATTCCTCAGCATATTCCCTTATTCTCCCACGCCGCACGTTCTTGAGCCTCTTTATGAACGCAAGTTTCTTGGTATCGATGCCTGCTTCATCATAGATGTACCCTGATGAATCTGACATGGTGACGACCTTTGCCCCAAGCTCGATGAGCTTTTCCACTGTATGCTGCGCCACATTTCCTGCACCGGAAACAAGGCAGACCTTTCCCTTCAGCTCTTCACCTCTTGTCTTAAGCATTTCA
>JALVSJ010000558.1:0-1722 GCA_027024445.1 Desulfobacterales bacterium | reverse complement strand
ACCTCCCCAGTTCAGGCCTTTACCAGTCAGCACCCCAGTGAATTCATTCTTCAATTTCTTGTACATACCGAACAGAAAACCGATCTCTCTCGCACCAACTCCAATATCACCTGCTGGCACGTCTGTGTCTGGTCCGATATGTCGGTATAGCTCGGCCATAAAGGATTGACAAAACCTCATAACTTCATCGTCTGACTTTCCTTTAGGGTCAAAATCCGATCCACCTTTTCCGCCCCCCATGGGCAAAGATGTGAGAGCATTCTTGAATACCTGCTCAAAGGCCAGGAACTTCAATATGCTCAGGTTCACAGAAGGGTGAAAGCGAAGTCCGCCTTTATAGGGTCCCAGAGCGCTATTCATTTGCACCCTGAAACCCCTGTTGACCCTTACTTGGCCTTGGTCGTCCGTCCATGGGACCCGGAAAATTATCACTCTTTCGGGTTCTGTGATCCGCTCGAGTATCCCCAGCTTCTTGTAGTGCGGATTCCTATCCAGAACCGGTTTGATGCTCTCCAGAACCTCTCGGACAGCCTGATGGAATTCCCGTTCTCCTGGATCTCTAGCCTCGATAATCTCCATGATTTCGCTCATCTGGTTCACAGTCGTTCTCCTTTCACATCAGGATTATCCTTTACTCATTTGGCAAGCCACCATTGACAACTCCCAGAAAGGTCCACCTCTTTTCCGGCAACCTGCTCTGGAATAATTATGCATTCCGACTTACTGCGGTCTATTTTTATTGCAAGGGGTATTTGTGTGGCAACATGTCTTAAGAAAGTGGTCTCTTCCACTACTGGTTGAGAGTATAGCCAATCCCAGTCCAGGTAATCCTCGGTCCCTTCTGTCACAGTAAGATAGTGAATACCTAAAGAAGTAATATTCAGGAAGAAGTGAGATCCCTGAGAAGGATCAGCCCTTAGTTTCTCGTATCTTAGCTCCACAATGGCGCAGACCCCAGAAATATCTTTCCAGCTTACGGGAATCCCGAGCCAAGGATCTGCAGATCCCCACCTCCCAGGACCTATCAACAAATAAGGCCTCTTACCTTCTATCAGCCGAGCATTGATCTTTCGTATTTCCTGGGCTATCTGCTGCGTTGACTCGGCACTGAAGACATCGGGTTTAACAAAAACCACATCTCCTATGTTCCTTTTCACGCCCACCCCGAGCGCTTGCTTGCACCTGCAAATTGCGTTCTTCCTCTCCTCCTCCGTGATCCTCACATTCAACCTTTCCTGCTCGAAAGCCATTGGTCTTATTTGCAGGAAGAAAAAGTCTGCCTTCTTTTTCGACTCCTGAGGAAGGTTCACAGAGAACTCTATTTCTATTGGGCATCCCAAGTTCCTCCTGCCAAGATAAATAAGGTCTGTTAGCAAATCTGACAGGGGAATAATATCGTGTTTCAGGACTGGTGCAAAGGTCAAGACCTTGGGCCCGGGTATGAAGCCTGATTCTCGGATCCTATGCTCTTCGGGTATATAGGTCCCACTCAACGTTTTTACAGGGAGCTCATTTTCAGCTTCATCCACCTGCCTCTTTTCAAGGTTGCAGTGGGGTTCAAATTCTAGTTTATCGGGGTAATTCCTAATTCTCAATGCGTAAAAGGTGCGCTGGGCATTTTCCAGTATCTCATCGACATTAGAAAACTGGGGAGTGACCTGGGGATACTTTGGGCAAAAACGAAGAGATTTCTCCCCTTCAACCACGGTCTTGCCAAAACCT
>JALVSJ010000557.1 GCA_027024445.1 Desulfobacterales bacterium | reverse complement strand
CCTCTGACCACACATCTGCCCGCTTGTGATACCCCCTTTTTTCCCAGTACCCTGGCCTATCTTCCTCTGTTAACTCTATCTCCACAACCCACTTTACACTCTTGTATGCGTATCGGCTTGGAATGATGAGCCGCAATGGATAGCCATGGGCGGGCTCAATGGGTTTGCCGTTTCTCTCCCATGCCAGGATTGTGTCATCTGCCATAAGGGCATCGAGATCAATGTCCGAATCATAGCCTCCCCACGAGCGCACCAGGGCATACCGGGCCCCAGGCCTTATGGATACCTTGCCAAGCAGGTCCTTCACCCTAACGCCTTTCCATACATTGTCTGGCACCGACCATGTCTCCACGCAGTGAAAGTCGCTTTTCACTTCTACCGCGTCCATGGACTGGATGTCCTTGAAAGAAAAGCTAAGTGGCTCCTCCACCATCCCCGTTATCTTGAGGGTCCATGAATCGGGATCAATACTTGAAGGCTCGGCCTCGGCGGTTCTTACAGGGAACTGCTTTATAAATTGTTGTCCTGGTGGTATATTCTTTTCCATCTCTGTCTCCTAGAAGGGATCGTTGCGTTATAATTGTGAGGATTATACATCAGGCAAGGCTCAAATAAAAGGCCGAGAAGGAGGCTCAAAGATGTGGGCGAAAAATACAGTCTTTGTTATTGTAGGGGTAGCCTTATTCCTGGCACTGACGTTCCCAGATGGCGTTTGGGCACAACCAATTGGTATTATGTCGCCCAGGGCCCAAAATATCAGCCAATACTCTCCCCTTGCCTGCCCCGGAGGGAGATTTGTATTTGGACAGGTTTCTGAATCAAGCAAGGACCAGTACATGTTGGATACCTGGACAGGGAGGCTGTGGCGGTTAACTGAGAGCGGGGAAGTGGGCAAGTACCTGGCTCCCGTCCCCTACAAGCTTAAGGACGGCAAATACGCCCCCATGCCAAGGAAGGTGGGGACAAAGCAGACTCAGGCTAAGGATGAGGGAAAAAAGTAAGTGGCAGAGGGAGACGGTCACATGGATAAAAAGACATTCAGAGAATTTGGCTACAGGTTTGTAGACTGGGTTGCAGAGTATTTGGAAGGCCTGGAAAAGTATCCCGTAGTGCCACAGGTTGAGCCTGGTGAGATCAAAGACAAGCTCCCTGATGGGCCACCTGAAAAGGGCGAGCCAATGGAAATGCTTTTCAAGGATTTCAATGAAATCATATTGCCCGGTATCACCCACTGGCAGCATCCCGGGTGGTTTGCCTATTTTCCAGCAAACAACAGTCCTCCCTCTGTGCTTGCCGAGCTTTTGACAGCAGGCATCGGGGCCCAGTGCATGATATGGCAGACTTCTCCTGCTGCAGCAGAATTGGAGGAAGTTGTGATGGAGTGGCTTCGGAAGATGCTGGGGCTGCCAGAGGGCATGCAGGGTTGTATACAGGACACGGCCTCCACATCTACACTGGTTGCGCTCTTGACTGCCAGAGAAAGGGCCACAGGCTTTGAGTCCAATAAGAATGGTTTAAAGATTCCCCTCACCGTGTATGCCTCTGAGGAAGCCCACTCCAGTATAGAAAAAGACGTGAAGATCGCAGGCTATGGAAGGGAGAACCTCCGCCATATCCCAACGGATGAAAATTTTGCAATGATTCCTTCGGCCCTGGAGGAGGCCATTGAAAAGGACAAAAACAAGGGCATATTGCCTGCCTGTGTGGTCGCCACCATAGGCACCACTTCATCTACTGCCATTGATCCCTTGGAGCCCATTGGCCAGATATGTGCCAGACACGGCGTGTGGCTTCACGTGGATGCTGCTTTTGCTGGCACGGCTGCTATTTTGCCGGAAAAGAGATACATACTAAATGGGTCCCAATACATGGACTCCTTTGTCTTTAATCCACACAAATGGATGCTCACAAACTTTGATTGCTCTGCCTACTTTGTAAAGGACCCCAGCGCCCTTATCCGCACGTTTGAGATTCATCCCGAGTACCTGAAGACAGGAGTGGATGCAAAGGTAAAAAACTTCCGTGACTGGGGTATCCAGTTGGGCAGAAGGTTCAGGGCCCTTAAACTATGGTTCGTGATTCGCTCTTACGGTGTAGAAGGGCTAAGGGAATTCGTGAGGAGGCAGATCAACATGGCCCAGACATTCAAAGGGTGGGTGGAACAAGAAGAGAACTTTGAGCTGATGGCACCGGTGACATTCAGCCTTGTTTGCTTCCGATACAATGATGGCCGGGACGAAGAAGAGCTAAATCAGTTCAATGAGGCCTTACTTAATGAGGTAAACAGGACAGGGCAGGTCTTTCTCACCCATACTACGTTGAGGGGAAAATACACTCTTCGCATGGCCATCGGCTCCCGCACAACCCAAGAGCGCCATGTTAAAGAGGCGTGGGAGCTTGCGGTGAATACGGCGAGGGGTCTTATGGAACAAGGGTAGTAGGGAGGGCGGTTAGCAATGGTAATAGTTGGGCCTCTTTTGACCTTCAAATGACCCGGGATCAACTATAATACCGCCCGTTCGCAGTGCCTTAATTCTGTTGAGCTCACCCTGGGTCTCGTCAATGAGTCCCGTAGTGTCATAGATGATAGCCCGAGCCGCTTTTCTTCTAGCTAAATCAACTAACCTTGCTGCCCCTATGAGCATGGGCAGCATGTGTTTTACGGGTGAAGTGGAGCCCACAAACACACGCCAGAGACC
>JALVSJ010000556.1 GCA_027024445.1 Desulfobacterales bacterium | reverse complement strand
CCTTTACACCCGCAAAGATGTGGGCACCGGTTTACAAGAAGTGGAAGGAGATTCTCATTTCGCACAATCTTTCCCCCTCAGTGAGGATGAGCATGTATCGGGGCGTGCATTATGGCATGCTAAGGGCAATGATCCCCTTCAATAAACAGAGTGAGGAAGAGACAGAGAATGCACGAAAGGCTATAGTGGAATGCTTGAAGGTTGACCTTGATATAGGCGGCATCCCGTATAAGCCTCCCTTGGACTTTGTCGAAGAAATGAAAAAGAGAGCGCACCCTGGTTATTGGATGCTGCTGGAGAAAATAAAGAAATTACTGGATCCCAACGACATAATGAACCCTGGCAAACTCGGTGTATGATACCAGTGCAGCATGAAACATCATAATCAAGTACGGAGGCACTTATGGATTGGAAAATACCTAAATTGGAAGAATTTGAAGATATCATTTGGAAATGCACTGCTTGTGGAACCTGCAAGGTTGCATATGAGTATGGACCTCCCACCAAGTTTGGAGAAATATGTCCTCCCGGCGTGGAATTCGGCTTTGAAGGATTCATGTCTTCCAAAGGAAAAATCGCCTTTGCCCGGGGAATACTCCGTGGCGAGTTGGAATGGGATGAGGACTTGTTGGAGGCCATATACAAATGCACGGTTTGCGCGGGGTGTCAGGCTCAATGTCAATTAGACCATAAACCATTTATACCAGAGGTCATCGAAGCGATGCGAAGGAAGGCAGTGGAAGAAGGCGTAGGACCGCTGCCTCCACACAAGAACCTGGTCCAGTCCATGAAAAATTACAACAATCCTTATCAAGGACCCAGACGTCTTCGGACTGATTGGGCTCGCCCGTTCAAAAAGGCGAAAAGGCCTATAAAAGATATCAACAAAGAACCGGCCCCCATACTTCTGTTTGTTGGCTGCACGGGAGCTTTCAATGCTCCTGCGAGGGTGATACCTCAGGCCACAGCCTCGATATTTCAAAAGCTGGGTCTCGATTTTGGGATACTTGGAGAAAATGAGATATGTTGTGGATCCACTGCCATGAGAATTGGAGACGCGGACGAATTCAAGAGAGTGGCCGAATCCAATCTTCAGCTCTTTCATCGCCTGAGAGACGAAAGGGGAGTTAATACTATAGTAACTTCCTGCGCTGGGTGTTATAGGGCTATAAAGAAAGACTATTCTCTTTCCTCTGACTATGAGGATCTCTTAGATGGAATTAGGGTGGTCCACACTGTTCAACTCTTATATGAACTATTCAAAGAAGGGAAAATGAGATTCACTGAAGATTTGCCCATGAAGGTCACTTATCATGATCCCTGCCACACGGGCAGGCACCTTACAAAATTCATTATTGATGAAGATGGTTCTCAGCTTTGGAAAGGTGCCTATATTGACACTGATGAGTCTGAGTGTCTGTATGATATACCGAGAGAACTGCTTCAAGCTATCCCCGGAGTAGACTTTGTTGAAATGGAAAGAATTCGCGCTAACTCATTCTGTTGCGGTGGAGGCGGCGGCGTAATGACTGCGTTCGGTGAATGGGCTTCAAAGAATGCTGCAAAGAGGATAGAAGAAGGAATGGCTACAGGGGCCGAGCATATGGTCTCAACGTGTCCGTTTTGCCATTACAACCTCAACCAAGGATCAACCCTTATTGGGTCAAACATGAAATTGTATGACCTAGTAGAGTTGATCGATAAGGCATTGCCTCCAGTGGACTAGGGGGTTGCTCACTCAGATCACCTGGCAGGCAGGAAAATCAAAAAAGGGGGGTGAGAGTAGCACAAGGTATGACAGGTAAAGGGTAATAAACCAAGAACCTACTTCTTAGGAAAAGGAAGGAGGCACAAAAATGAAAAGGATGCTTTTAGCCCTGATGGTTGTCGTTATTGGAATTGGCCTTATGGGTAGTTCTACGGCCCTAGCTAAGAAGCCCGTAAAAATAGGCGTGCTTGTCCCTCTGTCTGGCATAGCCGCCCAGGGAGGTAAAGAGTTGAGGGACGGTATTGCTATGGCTGCTAAAGAGAAAAAGACGCTCCTTGGCAGACCAATTAAATTAATAGTGGAAGATACAAGGGTAAAGCCCGATGTGGCCGTCAGTAAAGCTGAGAAGCTGGTTTTTAAAGACGGGTGCAAAGCCCTAATAGGTGTTTTTTCAAGCGGTGTAGGCCTAGCCCTTGCCAAGAACATTGACCGCCTCCATGTTCCCTTCCTCAGCACACACGTAATGACTACTAAGTTCTACGGATTACATAAGTATGTATTCAGGTCTGGTCAACTGGCAAATGATCAAACAGCCATTGGGAATGTGAAAGGCATCCTTGCAACCCCTGAGCTTAGAAATCGGACCTACTATGTCCTGGTTCACGACTATGCGTGGGGACATGATGCTGGAAATCGGTTCGTCGCTCTTGCCAAGAAATATGGGATAAAGGTTTACAATCCCAACTATGATAAGGCCCCTATAAAGACTACAGACTGGTCCACTTATATCAGCAAGATAAAGGCATCAGGAGTAGACGGCATCTATATCGCTCTTATTACCACGGTAATACCAGTTTTCGTCAAACAGGCCTCCGAATTCGGTCTGCAGAAGACTTGCAAAATCGTCTCTGGGGCCGCCCCGGGTGTGACCGAGTTAGAAGCTGCTGGAGTCAATGGAGCAGGAATTTACGGAACCTCAGACTGGTGCTGGGA
>JALVSJ010000555.1 GCA_027024445.1 Desulfobacterales bacterium | reverse complement strand
TGCATAGCCTGTCCTTCTCCGCCTCTCTTAGATCCTCCCTTACCATCATCTTGACCAATTCATCAAATGAGACCTTTGGCTTCCATCCTAGCTTTGTCATGGCTTTCGTGGGATCACCCTGCAGGTAATCTACCTCCGTTGGCCTGAAATACCATGGATCAATGCGGATAAGCACTTTCCCTGTTTCTTTATCTATCCCAACCTCGTCAACACCTTTGCCTTCCCACCCTATCTCAATCCCTACTTCTTTGAATGCCTTCTCCACAAACTCCCGGACTGAGTGGCTCTCGCCCGTGGCTATCACATAGTCATCCGGAGTGTCCTGCTGCATGATTAGCCACATGGCCTTTACATAATCACCCGCGTAACCCCAATCCCTCCTTGCATCCAGGTTGCCCAGGTAAAGGGTATCCTGCAAACCCAGTTTTATACGGGCAACCGCCCTAGTGATCTTTCGAGTGACAAATGTCTCACCACGGACAGGAGATTCATGGTTGAAGAGAATACCGTTGCAGCCAAAGATGCCATACGCTTCTCTATAGTTCACCGTTATCCAGTAGGCATAGAGCTTGGCCGCAGCATAGGGGCTTCGTGGGTAAAAGGGCGTGTTTTCATTCTGGGGGATTTCTCTGGCCTTGCCATACAGTTCACTGGTGGAGGCCTGGTAAAAGCGGGTCCTTCTCTCAAGCCCCAGCATCCTTATGGCCTCAAGCAGGCGGAGGGTACCAAGGGCATCAGAGTTGGCGGTGTATTCAGGGGTTTCAAATGAAACCTTCACATGACTCTGGGCTGCCAGATTGTAAATCTCATCGGGTTGCACCTCTTGGATAATTCGGATCAAATTAGTGGCATCAGTGAGATCCCCATAATGCATAAAGAATCTCACACCTTCTTCATGCGGATCTCTATATAGATGATCCACCCTTGCGGTATTAAATGACGAGGATCTCCTCTTGATGCCGTGGACCTCATAGCCTTTCTTGAGAAGAAAGTCTGCGAGGTACGCTCCATCCTGCCCTGTTATGCCGGTAATAAGAGCTTTTTTCTTCACATTGATCTCCCCTAAATATTCTGTTTCATCGTTCGACATCTGAACCAGCAGCTATTTCGTTTCCTTAGCTCACCACTGTGTTCCTATTAAAAAAATTGTGACACAAAGGTATCCCACAAGCCCTTCCTTGGTAGGCTATCTAATTAAGGAGGCTACCATTTATGCGCATCCTTGCTCAATACGGATTCGACTAATTCCACAAATTTCATCAGTTCATTTGCTTGCCCATGCTTTATAGCGGTGCGAAGCGCATTTTTCGACATCTCTTGAATTTTCTCGGGAGAGTTCATAAGATTTTGAACTACACGGTGGACATTTTCCGGATCATCGGGGTTTGCCACGGCCCCACATCCTTCTTTTAACACTATTTGGGCAACGTCGCTCTCCCCCGGTGTTACTGCTAAGACTGGTCTACCAGCAGCCAGGATATTATAAAGTTTGCTCGGAACAACCAAGCCTTCCAGCCCTCGTTTTATTGTAACAACGTGCAGATCTCCTGCGGCCATAACGTAGGGAATCTCTTCGCGCGGACGAAAGGGAAGAAACCGGACGTTGCTTTGACCGGAAGCTAGCTCTTCAATCTCTGCCTTGGCGGCTCCATCTCCTATGAAGATAAAACCCACTCTATCTTTCTCCAGAAGCTTTGCAGCTTTGATCAATGTATCCCATGCTCCGTAAAATCCCAAATTCCCTGCATGAATCACGGTAAATGGGAAGCCACAGCGTAAATCCGAGATAGTCCGATAATTACCAGACGCTGCAATGGTTGGCCTTGTGGCCCCTAATCTAACAACTTTCACTTTATCTTTATTAACACCTTTTGAAATTACACGGTGCCTCATATCTGAGCCCAAAACTATAATCTTCTCCGCTTTTCTTAATGCCCAGCGATGCAATTTTTCCCACACCCATGCTATTGTGTTTTCCTGAATTAGATTTGATGCCAAAGCCATATCTGGATGAAGATCCTGTATGCAATAAACAAAAGGAAGATGGCGCAAAGCCGCTACAATTGCACCTGCAATTCCAGTCAGTGGAGGGTCAGTCATGCAAATGAGTATATCAGTCTTGATCGTCATCGCCCTAACTGTCATTAACGTCAAGTAAGACAAGTAGTTCAAAACTCGCCCTTTCATTCGATTTCGTTCATAAGAGGTAGATCCTACGCGCTCAACTACGAGTTTGCCATCACCACTCCGATGCAAAAGGCGCCATGGATATCTCTCAAGTGGGCTGTATGAAGGCCTACCCGCCAATATTGTGACTTTATGTTTCTCGGCTAATGCCTTAGCATACATTTGAGCGACATATGCGGTGGCCGCTGTGTCCGGAGGGTAGTATTGATTGAGGAATAGAATGTCCAAGTCAAAAATAGTTTCTTTGGATGAGTACTAGTTTTCTTGGAAAAATTCTTTATAAAATGACAAGGTCTCTTGAAAGCACCTATCCCATGAGAACTTTCTGGCCTGCTTAAACCCTTTCTTGATTAGGAATTCACGATAATCCAAATTCTCTAACTTCAATATGGCAGAGGCAAAGGCTTCGGGTTCCAGGCTTTCAACCATTATGCCAGCGTCACCACAAACCTCTGGGATGGAAGAAGATTTTGTTGTCACGACTGGGCATCCCGATTTCATGGCTTCGCCGATTGGGATACCAAACCCTTCATACGTAGAAGGGTACAAGAGACAAAAGGCGCTATTGTAAAGCTTGTTCAATTCAGATGATGATATGAATCCAACATGACGGAATCTCCCCTTCAGCTTTTTCTCGAGGAATCTTCTCTCGCCATTTCTAAGAGGACCTCCGCCCACTATTACAAACTCAAAATGCTGAAGGCGAGCGACTACCTCCACAGCTAGATCAAAATTCTTATATTTCATTCTACTTCCGATGTATAAGATAATTTTCTTATCACTGTTCCCCAGCCCCTTGGAATCGTGGCTGATATCTCTTAGTGGATAAAAATCTTCACTAATGCCATTGTAAATGACCCTAATTTTCTTATTATCAATTCCAGGATAAAGCTTTACCAGATCATTCTGTGTACTCCAAGAAACACATATAATCCCATTCGCTTTTTTTATAGCTGTTCCCTTTTGAATAGAGTGCACAAGCCTTGGCAATCC
This sequence comes from Desulfobacterales bacterium, assembly GCA_027024445.1. Taxonomy (GTDB): domain Bacteria; phylum Desulfobacterota; class DSM-4660; order Desulfatiglandales; family Desulfatiglandaceae; genus B111-G9. The sequence continues at coordinate 5,079 of JALVSJ010000555.1, read as the reverse complement.
GCTTCTATAGTATTCATATACAAAGTCATGTACAGTGACAACAGTCGTGACATGGAGCTGCTCAGGAGTTCTATAGTAGCTTGAATGAAATATGGAGGAGGGTGGCAAGCTACATTTTACACTAAGGTATCTACGTAATATAAGGGGAATATGGGGTTCCCATAAAACATTCTTCTTTCGCACCTTGAGTTTCTTCCCGAGTATGTTATGACTCCACCTTCCACCTTTAACAAAAAAAACCTGTTCTTCACATTGCAAAAACCTCTTAACAAGCTCGTACCAATAAGTAGAAATTCCACCGGCCCTCTGGAGCTCAAAAATTATGTTGTCCAGGCATATAATCATCTAAGTTCTTTTTAGGTTAGCACAGTATCTTCGAAAATCTTGAGAACTTGCCTGGCACAGGTATCCCAAGAAAAATTTTTTACTCTTTCCAAGCCCCTTTTCGAAAGGTTCTTTCTTAATTCCACATCTTTCAAAATAGACATCATTGCATTCTTTAATTCATTGACATCAAATGGGTTGACGAGAATTGCAGCCTCTCCTGCCACCTCAGGCATAGATGAAATATTGGATGTGATTACAGGCGTGCCGCAGCTCATGGCTTCCAAAATAGGAAAACCAAAGCCTTCATATAAGGACGGAAAAAGCAAACATAAGGCATTATCGTAAAACAGCCTTAGTTGATCGTCAGATATGTAACCCGTCAAATGCACATACTTTCCTAAAGTCTGGTGATCAAGAGCTCTTCTCAGTTCCTTATTTTTCCACCCTCTTCCTCCAACAACAACAAGGTATATATTATGAAGCCTCGGATCTATAGCCTCAAATGCCTTGAGTATCCGCCAAAAATTCTTTCTGGGCTCGAGCGTACCCACAAAGAGAAAATATTTATCAGGGAGAGGTTCTGTTAGACCATTTATTTCTGAGGATTGCGGCCCCATATTAGGAGTCCCAGGATATATTATCCTTATCTTCTTGTTAAAAGGGCCGTATGTTTTTCTAACACCTAACTCTGTAGATCTGGAGTCACATATTATATAGTCTGCCTTCCTAATTGAGCACCTCATCAGCATACGCTCTAGGATTAAGTTATAGATGGCCATAGTTTCAGGGCAAACCACATGAACAATATCATGAATGGTTAATACAGTCTTAACCCTGGAAGGCAGAAACAGAGGCAGATGATGTCTTGTGCCCCAGAAGAGATTGAGCCTTAATTTCCGTGCTAACTGAGGGGCGGTGAGCTGCATCCACGTAGAGCTAACAAACCTTCCACCTAACTTTCCCTCAATCTTCACCCAGTTCTTATTTTTTATCTCATAATTTATCCACGTGTTTGAGATAAGATAATAGCGATTCCGCCTGTCAATATTCTGCAGTGCATCGAAGATATTTTTGAGATATATACCTATACCCGTAAGCTCGGTGCTTAGTGGTCTTGCATCAATACCGATCTTCATTGAGGGGGACAAAAAACTACTTACCGGGATTTTGAAAGCTCACGTTTTTCTGCCTCTACCATCATTCTCGCCACATCCCTCATCATGTACCTTGCCTTCCATCCCAACACCTTTTCCGCCTTCTTGGGGTTTGCCTTCACAGACAAAATATCAGTAGGACGAAATAAAGATTTATCGATCTCTACATGTTCGCGCCAATCAAGGCCCAAGTATTCAAAAACCGTTTCAACAAAATCTTCCAATTGATTTGTCTGTCCTGTTGCAATCACAAAATCATCTGGCTCATTCTGCTGGAGCATAAGCCACATTGCCTCTACATATTCCGGGGCCCAGCCCCAGTCCCGTTCAACCTTAAGGTTCCCCAGCTTGAGCTTTTGCTTACTGCCATTAGCAATCTCGCAGGCTGCTCTCACTATCTTTCTTGTAACAAAGCGAGGTGGTCTGAGCGGCGATTCATGATTGAACAAAAGACCTGAACAGGCAAAAAGCCCGAATGCCTCTCGATAATTGGCTACCTGCCAAAAAGCCGCGGCCTTAGCCACGCTGTATGGACTTCTAGGGCGAAACGGAGTTTCTTCGTTTGCAATGCGGCCGTCTGTATTCCCAAAGCACTCCCCTGATGCCGCATTATAAAAGCGCACCCGAATTTCAAGGAACCTAATGGCCTCGAGTAGATTCAAAGTAGCCACACCGATACTTTCAAATGTCTCCACAGGGAGATTAAAAGACAGTCCAACAGAGCTTTGCCCTGCCAGGTTGTAGATTTCCTCAGGAACCGTCCTTTTTATCACTTGTAAAACGCTTCTAAAATCGTTCAGGGATGCAGATTGTACCTCGACTTTATCTCTTATACCCAACCTGTGCAGGTTTTCAAAAGAGGCCATTTGTGCGTCCCGGGAAGTCCCATAAACCTTATACCCTTTCTTTAATAACAGTTGTGCCAAATAGGCCCCATCCTGTCCACTAATGCCAATGATCAAAGCTCTCTTCATACCTCTTCATCCTATCTTGTTGTAGTTGAGTGGAACCTTGAGTTAAGATGAGCAACTATTCTTCCATACCGATCACCTTGTGGTAGCTGTCAATAACCTTTTCTGGCGGTCCCTCGTCAAGTATTTTTCCTTTGACCAGCAAGCAAACTCTATCACACATCATTTTCACCGCATGCATATCATGAGATACGAACACTATTGTTTTCTTGCTCTTGATCTCCCGCATTTTATCAAAACATTTTGCCTGAAACTTCTCATCTCCAACAGCCAGAATTTCATCAATAAGGAAAATATCCGGGTCAATGCTCAATGATATGGAAAAGGCAAGCCTCATCTGCATTCCTGTAGAATAGTTCTTTATCGGCACATCAATAAAGTCTTGCAGTCCGGAAAATTCAACAATGTCCTCGTAATTCGCCTGTATCTGCTTCTTGGTAAGTCCATAGAGGGAAGCACTAAGATAGATATTTTCTGTACCAGTCAAATCCGGCTCAAACCCTACTCCCAGCTCTATTATTGGAGCTACACGGCCTCCAATATAAATTTTTCCTTTGGTCGGACTTAATATGCCTGCCATTAATTTTAATAATGTACTTTTGCCCGAGCCGTTGGGCCCTATTAAGCCGAGAAACTCACCATGCTTTACTTCCAAATCTATGTCTCGCAAGGCCCAAAACATCTCTTTCTTCTCCCGGAATTTCCCTTTTAAAAGCGCAATAGCCCTTTCTTTCAGGAAATATGAACGATTGTGCCTTATGAAAAAGTACTTTGAAAGCCCTTCTACTCTCGCAACCACTCTTTATTACACCTCTTCTGCAAATTTTGGCCTGCACCAAGCAAAAGTCTTGTAGCCAACCGCATATGCCAGAAGCACCCATAACAACATTACAACAAGAGGGCGGAGCCCGGGGAATTGTCCACCATATATCAGCCTTTGATAAGCAAGGGCAAAGACGGTCATGGGATTTAGCCACATCACGACATGAAATCTCTGTGGAACCATAGAGAGGGGATAGATTATGGGTGTAACCCAGAATGCCAGCATCAACAATACCTCTACCAGATGCTTGATATCCCTGAAGTAAACCGTAACTGCAGAAAGAAGAAGGCTGAGGCCTAATGTGAAAACAAAATGAAGAAACAGTAACACTGGCAAAAACACCAAAGATAAGCTAAGGCCTTTCCAGTACGCTAGTATGGGTACAAACACTATGTAGGCAAGAAGTAATTGAACAAGATTAAATGCCACCGTAGAAATGGGGATTATTTCTCTCGGGAAAAAAACCTTCTTAATGAGATTGCCATTATCAATTATACATGAAGTTGCCATATTAAGAGAGTTTACAAAGAATGACCATGGAAGGACTCCTGCCAATAAGAATATTGCATAGTTCTCCATTCTTATTCTTATGATGTATTTAAAGGCAACAGTATAAACTGTTATCATGGCAAGGGGATTTAACAGGGACCAAAGGAACCCCAAAAAAGAACCTCGGTACTTCAATTTCACTTCCTTGTAAACCAGATTGAAAAGCAGATATCTGTAATTCATCAACTCTTTCATAACTCATCCTATACTCAAAGATAGACTCGATAGAGCTTTTCAGCGTGTCAAATCAAATCCCTTTAAGGTCTCTGTCCCACATCTTTGGCTTCCATGTGGAAATCCATTGAGAGTGATTGGTATCTATTACTAAGCTGACAAGATCATCGGCACTCTGTTTCCAAGTCAGGCACGGGATTAAATCCGACCGGGGTGCCTTGCCAAGCTTCCATAATTCTAGCCAGTTATCAATTGCCTGAGCCAGCTCCTTTCCGGTAGTACACGAGAAGAAAAAAGCATTTTCTCCTGCAACCTCCCTAAAGACCGGAAGATCCCGTGCAATAATCGGGAGATTGTGTCGCGCAGCTTCGATCAAGGGTAATCCAAATCCTTCTCCTTGTGAGGCCATCAGGAGAACAGAACATGACTTGTAAAGCTCTAACAGCATGTCGTCACTCACTCCCTCAAACCAAAAAAGACGTTTGTCACGCTCCGGATGAAAACGCAATCTCTCCACAAGGCTTTTGACCATCCAACCTTCTTTACCCACAATTACAAGATTTAGGTTCTTACCCTCACTCCACAGTAATTCAAAAGCCTCCAAAACTTGGGCATAACCTTTCCGTGGCTCTATCGTTCCCACCATCAAAAATGATGTCCGTGCTCTAACCTTCTCCAAAAGGATCTCATAATCTTCTGGTAGCTTCCCGTCTTGTTTATCTGACTCCACATCTGCACCCAAATGGAAATAGCCAAGCTTCAAGGGTCTAATTCTCGGTGGTTTCGTATCATCCAGCCATTCTTGAAGCTCTTTAGCAACTGACCTAGAGATACCGATCAGGCCGTCAGACACCCGGCTAATAATCTCCAGCCAGCGTAGAAACATGAGAGAGAGTTGGGGCGGGAAGGTATGCGAAAGAACAATTGGGAGCAGATCATAGACTACAAAAAAAATTTTGACCCCTTTGTTACGCAAAAAACAGAGAAGTGGCTCTATCTTTGGGATTATATTAGGTAAAAGCTCCAATCCCAAAAAAGTATCCTTGTTAGTAAATAGCACCGGCTCGTCAATTTTGCCATC
>JALVSJ010000554.1 GCA_027024445.1 Desulfobacterales bacterium | reverse complement strand
GTCTTCGGGGCCAACCCAGTATTCACCGAGCCCGACGGAGGACTATTTTACAGAGCCGTTAAAAAGATACCATTTGTGGTTAGTTTTTCTCCATTCAGAGATGAAACCGCCTTGATGGCTGATCTTATCCTGCCCGACCACACATATCTCGAAAAGATAGAGGAAATTCTATGGCCACCTGGATTGCAATATCCGTTTTACGGCCTCTCCAGGCCTGTTATAGGACCTCTGTTCGAGACCAGGAATGTCGGGGACACCATCCTTGATCTCGCAAAGGCACTGGAAGAGCCCGTGGCCTCTGTTTTTCCCTGGAAGAGCTATGAGGAAGTACTTAAGGCGCGAGCCGAGGGGCTGTTTGAAGCAGGAGGCGGGCTAGTATCCTACGCCCCTGAGACTCCTGCCTGGCAGTTACTCAAGCAGGGCAAAATTCCAAAACCAGACTATAGCAGCTTTGACGATATGTGGGAGGCCATTAAGGCCTCGGGTATGTGGTATAAACCATCTCATAGGTTTAAAAGTTGGGCAAAACTATTCAAGACGCCGACAGGAAAATTCGAATTTTTCAGCACTCAAATTCAATTAGCTGTTGAAGAATTTGCTCAAACCAGCAGCAATATTGCAACATCACTTAACCAGATGGGAATAGGCGCACAGGGTGATGAAGCATTCTTACCCCACCAGGAAAAACCTTTACTACCTGATAAGTCCTCCAATTATCCCTTGGTGATGGTCCCCTTTGAAATAATAAATCTTTCCGATAGTTGGGTGCCTAGCCCGCCTTTTTTGAGCAAGACATGGTTTGATAACCAGTTACTCAAGAAGGACCTATTTGTTGAGATAAATCCACAGACAGCCGAGCAGTTCGGCTTGAGGGAAGGCGACAAGATTGTAATTGAAACTCCTTCTGCAAAGGCGAAAGCCAAAGTGACCCTATTCGAAGGTGCAATGCCAGGTTATATCTTTATACCACGCGGCTTTGGTCATTTTGCATATGATGAATTTTTGAAAACAAAAGGTATTAACGTTAATCACTTGATGAGCCCCAAAAAGGATGCTCTCAGCGGTCTTGCGGCCTGGTGGGCGACACCTGCCAGGGTCAAGAAGTCGGTATAAGCATTACTCTGGGAGAATACTGTAACCCGGCACAAAGTTATTACGTTGTTGAAGAGGTAAATCATGGAAGAAAGGCACAGCAATGGCCCCCGATATGGCATGACCATAGATCTAGACAAATGCACAGGGTGCGGAACATGCATGATTGCCTGTGCAGCGGAAAACAACGTAACGGTGTGGCCAGATGAATCTGACAAGGAAAGAAACATCGCCTGGATGAGGCTTTACAAGATTACCAATGGCAAGCCTTTTCCAGACACCGAGGTGAGCTATTTCCCTCGGCCTTGCATGCAGTGCGACCATCACACTCCGTGTGTGTCTGTTTGCCCTGCAACGGCCACCAGGATGGATCCCAATACGGGCATTGTGAGCCAGATTTACACCAGGTGCATTGGATGCAGGTACTGTATGGCGGCCTGCCCATATCATGCCAGGAACTTTAATTGGTATGACACTTATTTTCCAAAACGCAAGGGCTTGGACCAATACTTGTCCCCTGAAGTCTCACCTCGCATGAGAGGGGTTGTTGAGAAGTGCACGTTTTGCCACCACCGTCTCATGAGAGCAAAAACCAAGGCCTATGCAGAAGGACGACGGGAATTAGAAGAAGACGAATATATTACGGCTTGTGCTGAGGCCTGTCCGGCACAGGCCATTACGTTCGGTGACCTAAATAACCCCGAACATAAAGTAAGCAAATTGGCCAAAAGTCCCCGAGCTTTCCGTTTGCTGGAAAGATTGGGAACTGAGCCGAAGGTCTATTATCTTTCAAGTAAGGAATGGATCCGAAGGTTGGCAGACAATTACCGGCCCGAAGAACTGGAGCCGGTAGGGGCGAAAAAGACAGGGTAAATAACAAGTTGGCATCCCTGTAGGAGGCAAGCAAATGGATTCAGTATTGATTCCAGAAGGAGTTAAGAGATGTTCCCCCGGGAAGTTTTTCCTATGGACACTTCCCTGGCTAGGGTTGCTTGGGTGGGGACTAGTTTCCGCTTTCCTGTGTTTGTACAAAGGATTGAATCAAACAAACATGACTAATTATTTTGCATTCGCGCTTTGGATCGTATTTGACCTGGGCGTAATTGCCCTCGGAGCGGGAGCGTTTTTTACAGGTTTCCTCACCTATATTATCGGAAAAAGAGAGTTGAAGGATATTATCAACTCTGCGGTTATCATAGGATTCATCTGTTACTCGGGCGCCGTTGCAATGCTGGGTATCGATATTGGACAACCTCTGAGGGGATGGTTCATATTCTGGCATGCCAACGTGCATTCAATGCTTACGGAGGTGTCGTTTTGTATCACCACTTATCTTGGAGTGCTCCTGATCGAATATATCCCGATCATATTAGAAAATCGCAAAATCGAGGAAATTCGAGAACTCCGTTTGTTTGGCAATAACCTCCATGAAATTATGGCAGTCTTTGCTGCCACAGGCACCTTCCTCTCCTTCTTTCACCAGGGTTCTCTTGGGGGTCTGTTTGGGGTCATGTACGCAAGGCCATTCGCTGCAAGGGGTGGATTTTACATATGGCCATGGACCTTTTTCCTGTTTATTCTCTCTGCAATCGCAGCAGGACCTTCTTTTACAATCCTATGCACCAAACTAGCTGAGAAAATTACAAGAAAGAAGCTGGTTCCTGCCCGTGCCTATCAAACCTTAGCAAAAATCTCGGGCTGGTTGTTAGCCCTTTACATAGTCTTAAAAATTGCTGACACGATCGGATGGGCATACGGAATTGTCCCTAAGGCTGGGCTCAGCTTTATGGACTTTTACAAAGAAGGGCCTTACGGTGTGTGGCTGGTAATTGCTGAAATCGGGATATTCGGCATTGTGCCAGCAATAATCTTGCTCATCCCCAGAGCGAGACAGACAGAGGGATGGCTAATAGCTGGCTGCCTAATGAACTGTACTGGCATTATACTCAACAGGTTTGTGTTCACCGTGGTCACACTGGCAATACCAGTTATGCCTTTTGACAAGTTTGTAAGCTACCTGCCAACATGGCAAGAATGGGGAATCGCCATGGCAGTTATCGGATATGGATTCCTGCTATACTCATTATCTTACAGGTATTTGCCTGTATTCCCCAAGGAAAAGGAGCTCAACCCCGCGTAATCACAAAAACACATAGGAACCAACGGGAGTATTTGAAATGTTACCTTTCATTTTTGAGTGGCAGTGGAACGTTGATCATATCATCTTCTTTGGGTTTCTCTATTTGGCCCTAGGAATTGTAGGAGCTGGTATTACCTTTGCAGCAATTAAAACAGCCCTACAGCTATTTGGCTTCATGCGCGAACGTCACTTTCATTAATTAAGATCACTCCAACAGGTGCTGATAAAGGGGCATTGAATCAGAGCCTTTAAGCTCCTTTAATAGCTGCATGCTAGTACAAACAAAGCAGGTTATATGCCAGACCTGCTTTTCTTTTTGTTAGAATTTGTCAGGAACAGGGTAGTAAGAGAAAAATATGCAAAAGGATTCTAATCTTGATCTGAAAGATATCAAAGTTGTAATATTTGATTGCGATGGAGTTCTATTTGATTCAAAACAGGCTAATATCAATTACTACAATCACCTCCTGAGCAAATTCGGCCTGCCCCCGATGAGCCAATCTCAGGTCGATTATATTCACATGCATACTGCCGAGGAGTCGGTCGCCTTTCTTTTTCGGGGAACACCCTATCTGGAACAAGCGCAGTCCTATCGCCTTACGATGGACTACATGCCTTTTATCAAGGACATGGTGATGGAAGATGGCCTGAAACAGTTGCTAACTTTGTTAAAACCAAGATTTTACCTTGCCCTAGCCACCAACAGGAGTAACACAATATCAGAGGTTATCAACCTGCATGGTCTGGGAGTATTCTTTGATATGGTGGTGTCTTGTCTGGATGTAACTCGCCCTAAACCTCATCCCGAGCCAATAAATAAGATCTTGGCCAGATTTAAAGTTAACCCATCCCAGGCAATATATGTAGGCGATTCATTGATCGACCAGCAGACAGCAAGGGCCGCTGGTGTGGTTTTTGTTGCTTACAATAACGAAGAGCTTGAGGCGGACTTTCACGTAGCCCGCCTCTTGGATATAGCTGATATACTTGGAATCAGAACTGGATAGGTCCTATCCCATACCTAGACTTTGCTTAGCCGGTTGGCAAAACAGTAGGAGTCAGGAAAATCAATAGTTCTCTTTTCTCGTCGTTCCAGGTTTTGTTCTTAAAGAGCCACCCAATTATAGGTATGTCTTTAAGCCAGGGCTGACCGGTCTCATTTACGCCCTTGTTTTCTTTATATATACCCCCTATCACTACCGTATCACCGCTTGCCACCATCATAGTGGTTTCTGCACTCTTGGTATTTATTGGCACACTCTCTCCCCTGGCATTGGCATAGTCTGGAAAATCATCACTTATTTTCACTTTCATTATGACCATGTTATTGGGGGTTATCTGGGGGGTAACCTCAAGCTTTAAACTGGCATCAACAAGTTCAAAGGTCTTGTTTCCATTACTGTCAGTTCCCGACGGAAGTACGATCTTTGTCCCCTGCTGGATTGTGGCTGTAACAGTATCTCGTGTAACGATCTTTGGAGAGGACAAGACCTTAAGCTGCCCCTCCGTCTCTGAAAGGGCTATCTGGGTATCCAAGAAGGCCCCTGTTAGGCCATTACCTGATAATGTGGCAAAAACCAATCCCACATTAGATGAAAAGTTGGGATGATTTGTAGAAAAGGTAGGCCCGTAAAGGGTGGCACCATCGGGAAAGTTTGCGGTCGTGTTTTTCAATGCCCAAGCCGGGGTTCCCCTCCAGGCCATTGACGAATCATTGCGGTGCTGCAACTGAAAATTCCACTGCACGCCAAGTTCACGGGAAAAACTGGTAGAAGCCTCAACTATCCTGGCTTCTATCATCACCTGTTTTGTGGGTCTATCCAGTTTGTTAGCAAGCTGCCTCGCTTCCCTTATCTTGGATGCCGTATCTGTCATGATAATGGTTTTGGTGTTCTTGTCCACGGTGATCTTACCCCTTGCACTCTTCACCGTATCCTCAATCACCTTCTTCACGTTCTCCACATCCACATAATTAATCGTTATGTACTCAGTCACGACTGGTTCTAACTCTTTAAGCTGCTTCGCCTTTCTTAGCTGTTCCTGTTTTCGTTTCTCGATATCTTCCAGCTTTTTCTTCTCTTCGGCCTCGATTTTGGCCATCTCCGCCCTGGTCGTGACCCAAATCACGTTCCCTTCCCGTCTCATGGCAAGGTCATTATTTTTCAAAATCAAATCCAGGGCCTGATCCCACGGCACATTTCTCAAACGCATAGAGACCTTTCCCTTAACTTTAGGGCTCCAAACTAGGTTCAGATTGCTAACCTCCCCAATCAGCCGCAGGATATTCGTCACATCAGCATTCACAAAGTCCATCGTCATCGGGGCGCCGGTGTATCTCTTTCTTATCTTGGGTCTTGAGGGAGAATCCGCATAAGCAACCGTCTTGAGACCGCCCCGAAGGCCTCTCATTGTGGTGGTATTATGGGCGACAGCGACTGTCTTTTCTGCCAGCGCCAAAGGAACTATCCTTGTTCTAGGTGGCTTTATATTTGTAGGACCGAATTCTATCGTGATGGATTTTTCTCCTTGGTCCACGTGGTACGGTACCATTTCACGTAGCGCAATATTCAGCGTTACCTGTTTCTTATCAGGCGAAACGATTGCTTTTACCCGATCAACAGCCCCTTCGAATTGGGAGGAATCCAAATGTCTTTGAAGGAGCCTCGGTATCGTTGCATTGTCAACACTTAGTGAAAGGGTCTTTTCTCCTTTTCTTTGTAAATGGAAGGGTACTCTTTTGTCAGTAGTAATAACGAGTCTGCTTTTACCACCATCTAGCATAGTAAAATCCACGCCCAAAATCTGGTTCAGAGACGAAGGTTTTGGCTTGAAAAAAATCCTTGGAGAATGAGCCACAGCAGGCTTCTCACTAGTACTCTGTTCTTTTTGTGTCTTACTCGCTACAGTACGACTCTCCTTGCTGCCCTCCTTGGGACTCATGGCAAGAGAAATAATTCCTTTTTGGCTCGTTACGCTAAAATCTACATTTTCAGCTGTGCTCAACACAACTCTGGTCTTGGTTTTTCCATTGGCCATCTCCACCTTTATGTCCTTTACAATTTTGTCTTTGATGGTAGGTACTATCAGATTCTTTGCAGGAATAGCATCCACGTCCACCACTATGCGCGGAGGATCCACCAGCTTAAATGCAGTATATCCCACCGCTTTGTTGCCCACAATCTCCACCAGGGTAAAGGCACCATTACCTAAAGAACGGACATTTATCATCTCCACCCGTGCCGGCTCGGCCACAGGCTCCTTCTCGGCCGCTTGTTTTGTAGTGGTTACGCATGCAGCAAGCACTGCAGACAAAAAGACCAGGCAGACAAACATCCACAGCCATTTCCCTTGCTTGTAGCACCATTTGTTCTTCTTTTTACTAGGCATGGAACCTCTCCTATAAAGTGTGCTCACGCGAAATTCCCGTGTCTTTTTTAATATCGTCAAAAGACTTCTATTTAGTTATGGAAGCGTGTAATTTTTTTACAATCTCCTTGGTAATCTCTCTTCCTCTGAAATCCACATGCTTTTCGCGGATGATTACCCTGTCTGGCAAAATCTTGTAAACGACACCCTCATTGGTCCCAATTGCAGTACCTTTCTTGATCACGTGACCTACGCCCTTTGAGTCCCGAACCATAGCCCAACTTCCTTTGGGACCAATTACTATAGCGATCAACTCCAACTGAGAGAGTTCAAGGGTTTCCAAGAATGTTCTTGGCTTTCTCTTTTTTCTCTTTCTCTCGAAGGCTTCTTGTCTGGCTATAAAAGAACTGAATGGATCCGGCTTTCCTTTCGGGTTGTACACATATGTATCTTCACCTTCTGTGTCCAACCTGCGAATCGTTTCCACGGCCGTCTTCTTGGGCTGACGTGGCCCCTTGAACACTACGGGTTCGGCCATGCTGACCGTCAGAAAGCCCAACATTAGAGAGGCGAGGCCAACTGCAATGGTAGCCCTATTTTTTGCCTTTTGGGCTCTGTTCATATGTACTCCCTTTAAATCTGTATGTGACTGCGTTACATTTAGTCAACAATATATCAGAATCCTTCTTCACCGGCTTCATGGAAAAATCCAAGATCTTCACTATGCGGTCCATCCTTCCGATCTTGTAAAAGAACATCGCAGCATCATGGTACTTACCGCGCACTTCCATTTCTATGGGGATTTCCACGTAGAACTCTTTTGCTCTCTCGTTCTTGGGACTAAAAAGCACAAAGGTAAGGTTGCAGTCAGCGCCCAGCTGCGTAATCGTTCGCAAAAGCGTTGGAATCTCTTTCTTATTAGGTAGCAGCTTTAGCGCTTGCTGGAACTCCGTGTCTATTTCTTTAAGTTCAGCTTCAAATTTCTTTAGGTTTCTGGCCCTGATTTTGGCCTGTGCAATTTTTCTGTCAAGTTGACTTATTTGTTGCCTGGTCTTTTGAATCTCTTTCCTTGTCGGCACAAACACGAGCCAGACGAAAAGGCCCACCAAAACTATTAGGGATCCAAAATATATCAAGAGCCGATACGGCATCTTGAGCTTTTCTACCTTTGATACAAAACCACCTTCTGGCATAATGCGTAACCCACTTGAGTTTGTCGGACAGCCCTATTTCTTCCGTCTTCCTCTCTTCCTTGATGCTCTTCTCTTCTTTGGTTGCTTCTTTTTCTCTTTAAAGGCGTATGTCTTACAATCAAGGGCAAAGTCCATGAGATTTAATTTATATTGCTTAAGTACCCTAAGACGGGTACTTTTTAGGTTTACACTTACTATATGAGGAGCCGCCTCAAGGTTGTTCATGAAAAGGGCCACTGTTTCGTTATCCATGGCTGTGCCTTCCAACGTGAGCATACCTTTCTTCTCTACCAACGACCGGAGCCAAAGTTTATCCCGGGGTACAGCCATTGCTATTTCATCAAGCAGTCGCACAGGACCCATTTTGTCCTTTTCCAGGCCCCTTATCACTTCAAGTTTCGTTTTGATTTCAGAGATCTTCTTCTTAACTTCGGCCAATCTCTTATTTGTATCCTTATACTTGGCTAACT
>JALVSJ010000553.1 GCA_027024445.1 Desulfobacterales bacterium | reverse complement strand
GAATATGAGGGGTAATCGCACCACAATGGTGCGGTTGCCCTTTTTTATTAACCGCCCTTCGGGGCAGAAAGGAGGTAAGAACTATGGAATTTGTAGTGAAATTTCACAATAATGGCGGGTATTTGGTTTGGAAAGAATCGGAATGGATAGGCCTCGACCATCTCGACCGTGCTAGGAAGCAGCTCGGTGTGGAGCTGCCGGCTGAGAAGCTGAGGGGGCAGATGCCTCTTTTGGGTCTGACTGAGAAAAAATTGAAACTCACAGAGGAAGAGGCCCGTGCGGCAGCAGGGCGATTCCGAGAGACTTGCAAAGTGCATGTTAATGTGTCCCCCCCGTCAGGTCTCAACTGTTTCGTCTGCGAGAAACTCGTGACAGACCGAGATCCTGAGACAGATGAAATCATCTATGCGTACTATCAGCGGGAAATCAATGACGAGGCCCTGCTTCAAGCGTGGTTTGAAGCGGGAACACCGTTAGAGTGGGATCTCTCTGCTAATGAGGATGAAAAATAAAAAAACTGGGTGGGGCTGCACACATAAGTGTTGCCCCATTCTTTCGGAGGCAAAGGAGATATTATGATCCGTTATTGCCAATGCACCCAAAAGATCTGCGTAAGTAGGCACTGGAATGGTTACACTTATGTCCCGTCCTTTTACCAAGACGATGGAACTATTATCACGCATTGCCCTAACTGCGGGCAATGGCTTTATTACCCTGAACTCAAAACAGAAAGGGAGGTGGAAGAATGTATTTGTACGAGATAAAATTTATCGACAAGGATGGTAACAGAATCATTCGCAGGGTTCAGGCCCGCCACGAGTTCGAGGCGGTTCAACTGGCTGGCGCATGGGGGTGTATTTTAATTTCCGTAATCAACTTAGACCTGTAAGGAGGTAAGAGAATGAAAGAGTTATTTGAAGATAGAATCAGATATTGTGACTATGCGGATCTCCCTAAGATCCGCGCATTTGCCCGACGCCACGGCCTTCGCATTGGACATATCAATGACCCGCTTGAGGGCCAGTTTCTTCGGATATGGTTTGAAAACCCAGAAACTCTAGCCCGCGCCGAGCGGCTCTACGGCCGTAGTCGGGGCGGATGGGTGGCAAGGAGGTAAGATATGTATAGAATCAATTACATTTCCCAATGGTCTGGGAAAAGGGGAAGAGGAGTTATCCTGGGATATTTCCCCTGCTCAAGAGAAATATCCCTCCAAGAGGTTGAGTCGCTACTTGAGCACCCATTTCCTGCGAGAAACCGAGCCGATATCTACCAACGGCTCCTCTGTATTGTTCCTGAAACTGAAGATGAACGAGAAAAGATTCTGCATGTAGTAAGCAACTATATGCAGAAAAGGTGGGGAAAAGTTGATGTTCCCCAGCCATTAGTGCCGAAGGTCGGTGGACCCCCTGGGTGAAAACTGTAGCAAAGGAGGTGGAAAGATGTTGATATATACTCAGTACCCTCAACCTCTTGATTTTTCAGCAGAAGTTGACTGGTACAACATTTACTCGTCTCCCCACTGGGATTGTGCATGTGGCGTAAAGGCAATCCCGTGCGGGGCGGAACATGAATGCTGGGCCACTCGTCTTGCAATAAACCTAAGTAAGTTGCAAGACGAAATAGGCGACCTTGGCGTGCCTGATCCCAACCGCCATCCAGGCTACAGACAAATCAGCAAAAGAGAACTATTCAGATGGGCACAGAGCCACCAGCAAGTAGAATTAGCGTATCTACTTGCGCTGTGGCTGTGTGCGAACAAGGACGAGATAAAATGAAACTAGAACGTATTACTTGGGAATTCAGTAAGCCCGACCATTTCCCCTGTATCATCTGCGGGGAACGGGAAGCAATTTACATCAGGCATGAGAATGGCTACAACATGCCACTCTGCCAGGAGTGTGCAAACTTACCCTGGGCCGAGTTATTGAAAAAGGGCCTATGGGGCAAAAAAAAGCACTTCAGGCACTTTTGAACCTTGCTCCTATTGTTATCCCTCAGCCCCCCCCGCCCGTGAGAGCGGGCGGGGCTTTTTCTTCTATTCTGGTGCATTTCCCCCTTCTGTAGTGGGAAACAAAGGGTTTTGTGGGTCATATACGATCTTCTGGAACCTGTCTTTGATTTTTTTCGCAGTGAAGCTCATCGTAGCCACGCACATAAGCTTACCGTTTACAGGTTGCAATTTGTACGTCACTGTTACACTGAGAGTGGTCTCGTCCGCTGGTAATTGCCGGAAAGCTTCATCAAGCTCATCAACGTAGTCGTTCAGTAACGCATGACCCATCTTTGCCATTTCGTCAACAGCGCTTCTCGTGATAATAACCATCTTCCCTTTACCTCCTTCGCTTTTTAGTTAGAATCTCTCGCCTTTAGCGGTTTTTGCGGTGATCCACGCCTTTAGCATGGACGGAAAAGCACATGCACACCGCACAGCCCTGCCGCCTTTCCCCCTGGCTTTCGACATGTAAAAGACAACGCCGGCATCACATAATTCCTGCCGGCGGGCTACCATCGTAGATTTGTTTACGCCGAAGAAGTCAGCAATCGCCTCCCATCCTACCAACAATTGCTCATGCTCTGATTGTGGGTAAGGCATTCGCATCCTTGCCAATATCTTGCGGTGGAAAGAAGAATTTAGTGGTTCTGCCGGCTTTTTGTCTGTCGGCTTATTCTGATCTTCCCTCTTCTTCAGCTTTTTCTTTCTGTAGATCGGTCTCGCTACCTTCAGCGCCGTTAATTTCCACTCTCTTTTTTCTTCCCCTGTCTCCCTGTTCACCAGGATTTGCGACCGATACGGGCCTGTTACCACGATGGGATCACCTGCCGTGAACTCATCCGCAACAGCGACTGCAAGGTCGCCCCAACACACAACCCTGTGCCACTCGACGTAATGCTGGCCGTCTACCACGTAGTTTTCCGCAATATTCAGGAAACAGTAGGGCTTGCCGCTTTTGAACGTGAAACCGAGCAGCGGGTCCTGGCCGAGGTAGCCGCTGATGATACATTGGTTTGTAGGGGGCATTTTAGCCATTAAAGCTTTTCCTCCAACTGCTTCCAAACCTTTTTTGCCTCCTGACGAAGGAGGCGATTCGTTTCAACCGCTGCGCCACAGCGAGGGCAAGGATGATGATCGCCGATGATACGGATTAGTATCTTTGTCACTTCGCGAACTAAATCTTTCTTTATCTGCATTTTAACCCTCCATTCTGTGACATCAAACTTCAAATTATCAAGAAGTGCGTTTTAAACGCCCGATTTTCGTTTGTAGCCTCTCTACCCTTATCCTACTATTCATTTTCCTGTTTTTTTACAATCTGATTTCTGAGGTTAGGCTTTTTGCGTGGTTTAGGGATGTTTTTCAAATTGTCACGCACCCAATTTTGCGGTTTATGAGGATGATACTGGTAAAGTGGGCAATTTTCACCCCTACAATCAACCCTTGACTCAAGTTCACCGTTACATTGAAAACACATGGCAAGCATGGCCTGCTTTCGAGTGAGAAATTCCCGTCGCTTCCACTTTTCGTATTCTAACTGCCCCTTGATCACGCCCATATTTTCCTCCCTTCCTCGCCTTAAACCATTCCCTGGGCACCGTCAAAGTTCTCCCCTCTGCATCATCCGTCTACAATACTCTGCAATAAGCAAAGCATCGGCCCGGCCATGATCCCTCTTGCGTTTCAAGTGATCCCTCAGTTCTGGAAACAGTCTCCGTGCCATGTCTAAGCTCATTGCTTTTCGATCTGCCTGCCGCGGCATAGAGTCAAAAATTACCTTTTGCCACCTAGTCGGGCTCACGAAAACAAATGGGATTTTAAGGGCTGTAAGCACTCCTTGCCACCAGCCAAAATTTTCACCAAACTTGAACGTGCTTGACACCCCTTGCTTTGGCATTGATGAGACCTTCTCCAAGCAAGCAAAACAATTGCCGTAGTCGCTATGTAGGGCTAGGGCTAAGATGTTGAGTTCGTCACCACGTCCATAGTCGGCAAAGATTGGTTTCTCTTGGTTGTTAAAGATTATCGCTACTGCTCCTGTTTTGCCTGGATCTATCCCAATATAAGCTGCCATCATAGGCCCTCCTTTCCGCATCTTTACGCCTTTTTACGGCTAGTTTGCGAGGATTCTTTTTTTTTCTCCATATTTCTCCTCCAAATAGAGCTGATACATAAACTTCAGCACTTTATACGCTAGGCGGCGGCACTCAGGGCAACTTACCTCGTAAGGCCCGTCGCCCCGCCAATGGTCCAGAATGAAGTGAATCGCCCATTCCTGGTATGGTGTATCATCACATGCAGGTAAACCTGTTTTTTTACGTACTGGACAATCAGCACACACCCGTCGGTTATTAAGATACTTTTGGCAAAGGGCACAATCACTCCGTCCTTTATCTACCCCTACCCCATGATAAATCGCCGACCACTTTATAACTGCCTGGTTAAGCGCTTCTAGTCGTGTCACCAACTCCTCCCTCTCCAATTGGTTCATGATAGTGATTCTTAACTCCGTTCCATCCATGTAGTGGAATTGGCTGTCCCGCCTCCCAGCCAATCCCTTTTCATCGCTCTCTCTTTGTGTAGCGAGGAGATTACGCTCAGGCAACCTCGGCGGGTAGGTATACCTGAGATCCCAAGCCTTCAGTCCCTGTCACGTCGGGAGGCTCCCCTCTCTTTGGGGTCAAATTGGTTATTTCCTCCAGCCATTCCCACAACTCCTCTCCTAGCGCCTGCCTAAGATTCTCAGCCTGGTGTTGCTGTAATTCCTCCAGCGTCTTAAAGGCCAGCTTCGGACCCCGTACATGGTCGATTGCGTAGGGTATTATGGAATCCTTCCTTCTCTTACCGCTTGCACAACCTCGTCACAATAGCAGGGTGCCAACCGTTTTGGGAAGTATGAGTAATACACGAAAACACCAAATAGCCGCCGGATTGATAGCCCAAAGTGAACATAATAACCCGCAGGGCAGTAGCAGCGATTGTTCATTTGCCTCCGAAAATTCAGCGTTATGTGCCCTCGACCCCATTTTGACCACCTGGAAATGGCAATACGCAGGTGGCGGCTATCGAGGTTCCCAAT
Organism: Desulfobacterales bacterium; assembly: GCA_027024445.1. Lineage (GTDB taxonomy): Bacteria > Desulfobacterota > DSM-4660 > Desulfatiglandales > Desulfatiglandaceae > B111-G9. The sequence continues at coordinate 3,197 of JALVSJ010000553.1, read as the reverse complement.
GACGATTTCTCTTGATCCAGGATGTTTCCTTACAATGATTTTTTCCATATCTCACTCCCACATAAACCTCAGTTCATCCCGCGAAACCACTGCTACTTCAAAGACTTCATTCTCAAACCCCGCTGCATGGTCATAGATTAAGTAATGCTCAGCACCTGTGAAGGAAGAATATTCAGGGCCAAGCCATACCTCATAACGGTCAATACCCATTACTTTTTCGGCTAACATGTGATTAAATTGTTCTTTTGTTAAAAACATAAATCAATCTCAAAACGGAATTTGGTCATCATCAACAGGCCCTCTTCGCTGAAGCTCAGTAAGTATCTGCTCTAAGACACGAATTGCCGTCTCCCTATTCCCCAGCCTCACCGACATGGGCAGCTTCTTTTTTGTGGCTACCAACTGTCTATCTTCCGACTTGGCCAGAAAGACCCAGCGCTTATAGCTTGTTCCATCCTTACCTTGTGTGGTCGCAATAAGTGAGTATTGTCCGTTGTATTCATCCAGGATCAAACCGTCACCATAGTCGTTCACAATGTATGCTTCCATGTTGCTCCTCAAAATGGTATTTCGTTAACGTCCTCCGTTACTGGATTGCCTAACTCATCAATACCCCATTTTCGCCTTACCTGCTGGGCGGTAACGTCTTTGTTGATGACGGCTATTAGGTCTCGTAGGCGAGTGCGTAATTGGGGATCAGCCAACCCCGTGTAACATTGTCTGCATCGCCATCGGTTGTCTTCCCAAATGCAAAGAGTTATCTTGCCGCAGACCTGGCACCTGATGTTTGGCTCAATCCGCGGGGTTGGCTCACTATCTTGAACGTCAGGTCTTACTTCTGGCCTTGGAATGGACAGGGGAACCTTGGCGCGGCAGTATTTGCACTCTCCCTCGATCAGAAGGCTGGCATGTGACTTACACTTCGGGCAGGTAAATCTTTGCCGCAGGTTCGTCTCGTCTAGGAACTTCTTTAGGTCGCTGGGTTTAGGGAAATATTCAAGCTCGTCCAGGGCACGGTAGCCGGCCTTCTTCACCTCGTCGTCGGTGTAGCCTGCAAAGGCCCTGCGGTATGCGTCAACAAGAACAGGCTTATTCGCATTCCGCTTGGACCACACGTTCAAAAAGAGATCAATCATACTCTCGATCATTGCCTTACTTGCCATCGTTTTCCTCCTCGTCGTCAGGGAATCCGGTCTTAGGCCATAGGAAATAGTTCGGTTTACGCTTGGTTTCCCCAGGCCCATCCCTTTCCCTTCGCTCCCACGTCCTCACCGCTGCTTTCCAGTCCTTCATCTTGTTCTTACCTACCATCCAGCCCTTAGCCTGGTAGAAGTCAATGAATTGCTGAGGGTCAACATTGTTGTTTCTTTCCTTGCAGTATGCTTCCACCTCCTGGAGAGAGGGAGGGCGGAAGGCCCTACTTTCTTTTCTTTTCTCTTTCTTTTCTGTTTCTGTTTCTGTTTCTGTTTCTAGGACTACCGGTAGGGTACTGGTAGGGTACTGGTAGGGTACTGGTAATTTCTCAGCGATGAGGGAGTATTTCGCATACTTTTTCCCTGATTTATACTCTTTGATTTCGCATGAAATCCAAGGCGGTAATGGCAGTCTAGGCGCGGATGGGTTATTTAGGCTTTGGTGATCCATAAAGCTCCTGATCCAGTGGTACTCCTCATCTCCTGCCCGATAGGGTATAATATGCTTAGACTTAATGAGCGTTTGGATATAAGACTTAACCTTTTTGGCTGATATTCTCAGCGCCCCTGTCTGTAGCGATATATCATCATAGTTTGCTTTATACCCTCCCCAATCTTCCGCAAGGCCCCAAAGCCGAATGTATAAGTGTAATCCCTCAATACCTAGCAACCCAACAAGCTCGCTGTCAAAATACAGGCGGTCAGTATCTATCAATCTCTTTCGTCCCATCCTGTGCCTCTCAAGCATAAAGAAAGGCCCAGGAGCTATGCGCGGCGGAGAAGCAAACCGCCCTTGAGCCTTTCGACCCAAGGACTCCTGGACCTTCCTTGATGCTGAGATTATTCAGTTGTCCAGCTTCTCCTTTTCGCATGGCCCCTGTTTACCACCTCGCCATGCGATTGTCAAGGCCGTTGTGTGTGGGCATTCATCCTTCTCCTTTTTCTCTTCCTCCACCTGCTTTTCTCTTTGGTTATACAATCCCAGCAGGCCTTCGATTCGTTCAGAGGGACGTTTCCCAGATCGCAGGTGATACAGTTGTGGGTGACCAATCGAGGCTCACCGAGTCTGAGGCTGGCTTTTTGATAGTCGATTCTTTCCTGCATCAGTTCCCTTCCTCTTCTTTCAGCCCGGTAAGAACATAGTACAGGGCCTGGTGCTCCACGGTGCGGATGTTCTTCTTTGCTGCTTCCTGCAATGCCTTGAAAGCCTCCAGCCTGTCTGACAGGTCGATTTGCAGCACCCTCTTTTTCTTCTCCATCCCTTCCTTGTGCCGCTTTGCCACACAGTCCGGGCACACGTTGGTGACCGTGATCTTCCCATTCACCCAGGGGGTGAAAGAGGTCCCACAGTCCTGGCAGATACGTTCTGATTTCGTTTCCATCTCCCTTACCTCCTTTCCAGCTTTCTTGTTCTTGCGGTAGTACCAGCGGGCGTAGTGCCTCTTGCACATGCCTCTGGTGACCGCAGGGTCGTTGCACCCTTCAACCTTGCAAGTTCTTCCCTTGCCCGCCGGCTTCTCGTCGGAGATCTCCACGCAGTCAGGGTCGTGCTTTTTCCACTCCTGGCAGTCGATACACTGCGTGGGACGATATAGTTTCGGGCTTGATTCGTCTCCATTGAGGTTTATGGCCAGCCAGGGCGATGGATGGGCAGGGTCAAAGACGGGCCGCCGGCGCAATGAGCGGCAGGTGTCAATTGACACTCGACCGATCGGACATTGGAAGGCGTTCCGCTTCAACCAGAGTTCAACATCGCTATTCTTCATCTTCCCAACCTCCGTCGTCTTCGTTGGCGGTCTCAATTATCCGGCTCTTGACTCGCTCAAGAAGCCCTAGGAGGAAAGTTTTGTTTGTGGCATTCATAGGGCCGTATGTGATTCCGTGGTCAGGGCCATACCAAATTAAAACAGCATGAGTAAGCTCTCCGCTGTCCAGATCATCGTGGAGCATTTGTAAAACGGTCTCCCAGGGCTTGCGGATTTGCACGACTTCACCCATTTTGCG
>JALVSJ010000552.1 GCA_027024445.1 Desulfobacterales bacterium | reverse complement strand
TTTCCAAAGAGGCCATCTGAACTAAACCCCAGGCTCAATAAAGAAATGGATGAGATAATCCTGAAGGCAGTGGCCTATGACCCGGATAAAAGATTTTCCAGTTGCAGGGAATTTCAAGATCAGCTCAAGCAATACCTGAAACTGTATTACAAGGATTAGATATGGCAGAGGAAAAAATCGAAAAGCATAAGCTGGACCTATTTGGGAGAAACCTCACCCTGATGCTCAATCGCGCCAGCATGTACACGGTAAATCATCCCTATGTGAAGCAGGCCATCGACGTGACATATGACGCCACCACCTCTGTGCTGGACACCATTTCCCCGCTGGTATTCATCATGGCCCAGGAGAAATTCTTTATCGATGAAGAACCCCTGGACCCCCGTGTTAATACGGGCCGCATCCTAAACCACTTCAAGAAAAAAGGTATCCAGTCGGTTTCCTTTGAAAAGGGCCTGGAGAAAAGAGAACTGCGCTCCTTCGTTGAAATATACTCTACGCCCGATAAATATCCTGATGCCGAGGCAATCAAGAAGGCCCTGGCCGCAAGGCGTATACGGCACCTGAAGATCAACCATGTATTCTACAAGAAAGTAACCGCTGACGATGAGATCATATCCAAGGATGCGCTGCGGAAAATCACTCCTGACATGATGGAACAGGAGCAGGCCAAATCCAAGAAGATGTTTCTTGATGCCCTGCTGGAGAGCATCCTCACCGAGGAGTTCCTCAGAACGCTGGACATAAACCAACTCGTAAAGGACCCCAAAGGATTTTCCCACCAAATGATAGAGGCGGGCATTGAAGGCGCAAAAAGGGCCCAGGAAGGGCAAGGTAGCGGCTCTGGCGTGGCAGCTAGCGGTGGCACTGGTGTGGGAGGTGGCGGCAGCATTGTGGGAGGGGGTGCTGGTCATGGTGCCGGGCCGGTGCTGGTCAGACAACTGGAATTGATCGAGCAAGAAATAGAAAGAAATATCGCAGAAGGTGGAAGCATTGAGCTTCCTGATCTGGCCAATGCGCTTTTTGAGATGAAAAAAGAGCTCATGGAGGCCATAGAGGAGCAGAAAGCCCTGGGGCTGGCCTTTTCCGATGAAGAGACCATTGTGGAGAAGGCCAACCAGATCACCGACCGTGTGCTGATTCGCCTCGTCAAACAGGAGTATGCCGGTGTTCAGACACCCGTTCCTCGCCGCGCGCAGATCATCCGCCGCCTGGTACCTGATCCACAAGAAATAAAACGTTTACTGCCCAAGATAAAGACAGCTCTGCTCGCCGAGGGTATGCCTCTTGAAGATTACCTCCAGCTAATCCGTGAACTGGGCAAGGAATTGAAGGGAGAGGAACTGGCAAGAGTATTGGAAGAGAGCTCTGAGGAGATAGGCATTGATCCTGAGCAACTGCTTGAGGAGGTGAGAAATAACCCTGCCCGCGCAGCAGAACTCATTTACCTGGCTGCTGAGATTCGTAAAGGGTCAGGAGACGACAGGGTATTGTCAGACATCCTAGTCGAATACATAGAACGCCTCGGAACAAGGTTAAGCGAGGACTTCGAAGATCAGGAATCAAAAGAGGGCGAGCAGCACGTCCGCACGGTCATGAGCGAGATACAGTCCAAGATACTGGAGAAGCTCAAGGGCAGGGAGATGCACAATGACATACTGGTACACCTTGAGGAGCGAATCAACCAGAGGGTAGATGAGATGCTCGACAAGCTGCGATTGGAGTGGCTGGAGCGCAACTCGGACGCCGCCCAGCAGCCCGTACATGAGGAACTCTCAGTGCTCGAGACCCTTGAGCAAAGCGTTGGCCAGGATGAGGAACTGGCTGATATTCTCAAAGTGGTGAGGAGGAAGGTGGATGCAGAGGAAATAGATGAGAACGACTTTGCCCAGATCCACAGGGAAATCTTGAATGAATTGAAAAGACGGGAGGCCGAACGAACTGCCCAGGGATTGCCAGCCGGCATCCTGGATGAACACAACCTCCTGGTCTTCCTCGAAAAGGAACTGGCCCGTGTTGCACGGTATAACATACCTTTCTCTGCCGCAGCCTTCACGGTTGTAAAGGCCAAACCCAGGATTCAGGTTCCCTCAGGGGCCGTCTCCCGCCAGGACATTCTGGACAGGGTGATTCATATCCTTGCCCACACCTTCAGGGAAACCGACATCGTGGGCCAAGTCGGCAAGAATAAGATCGTAGCCCTTCTGCCCATGACCCCCCTTGAGGACGCAAAGCTGGCCATGCGAAGGGTAATCAGGATCTTTCACTCCAAGCCCATTGAGATAAACGGCCTACAGCTTGACCTCAGAGTCGCAGGCGCTGCAATCGATATGGGCAGTCAGGAAAAGTCGGATACCGATTCATTTCTTAAGGCCCTCTTCCAGCAGCTCTCTGACATGGCCACGAGGATCAGGAACATTCATGCCTTCCTGTGAAAATCCCGCTTAATCAAATCCCTGATATTAACCCAGATTATGCGCCAATAATCAGATTGCTTTGTGGAGCAAGGGGTAACACTCTTCTGGCGTCACCTGTTTGATGAAAGGCAATGGGACATCGTTTTGCTACGTTCGCTGCGCCGTCCAAGGCTCCACTCCCGCCACAACTATGGCGGGCAGGCCCGCCTGACCATCGGGCAGGCACCGCGGATCAGGCACTCAGTCATACAAGCACAGGATTGTCATTTCCCTGCCCGCCATAATTGTGGCG
>JALVSJ010000551.1:815-2715 GCA_027024445.1 Desulfobacterales bacterium | reverse complement strand
TCGGCATCTGAGATCTCCGGGTCGTCAAGAACATAGTAGCGGTAATTGTGGTAGCGGATTTTCTCCCGCAATTCCTCAATCTGCCTCTTGATGTCTTCCATTTTTTCTATCCCTCTTGAGTCGAGTAAATGCTTCTACTAAACCAAAGCATCCCGTGAGCATCATATCCCCGAAAGGAGATGCCATGTGGCCTCCCAGGCGGTCAAATGCGACCCTGTTTGGACCGGTTAGCGCGAGATGGGAAAAATCACTGGCTCGTCCTGCTTGCGGGTGCACAAAACAACCATGGCCCATGTCATTGAAAACTTCCTGATTGGTGAGGGTTCCACGCCTGAACCTTTCCAGATGGTCCCGTAGCTTTTCAATTGTCATGAGAGAGGTGTGGTGCTCGTATATCCCAAAGGTCCTGTTATTCTTAACCAATGCTGCTAAAACGTGTTCATTACCAACATTGACAATTGTTATGCCTTCATGTTTCCTCTTTTCAAGCCATGGGTCAAGCAGGGCACCCAGGATGGCAGCAGGTCCGGTGTCCATCACCCAGGCCCAGGGGGCAGCTTGCTTTATTGCCAGCATTCGAGTCATATTGGCAGGTGGACTTGAGAAGAGAAGGTGATGGAGACCTGCTTCGGCCTCAACTGCCTTTCTCCACATCTGAAAACGTACTATGCGGTTGCTTGTGTTCGGGGAATAGCCGTGATCCTGGACGGCAACTAGAAGGTGTCTTGGCATTGGAATGTAATAGGTCTCCAGTACATGTTTTATCGCATCTATGCGGAGGTCTCCCATTTCCAGTTCCACCATGGGCTCCACGCTGGGGCGCGAACTCACTACTTCAATACCCATCCTGGCCACCTTGCCAAGATCATCGTGGAAGGTGAGTGCCGCTTGCTCCAACGCAAAGACCCTGAGGCCTGCCTTGATGTGGGCCCGCACCGCAGCAGCGCAGGGCCCGCCTCCCATGGTTCTCCCTTTCAGGAAAACATGGCTGCGTTGCTCAGTGGCCCTCCGGATAACCCCTGCAATTATTGTGGTGGGAGAAGGGAATATCATCTTGGGGCAGTTCTCAGGGTTTACCCCTTCTTTCCACACCAGAATATCTTGGGTACCGCTTCCTATATCTATTGCCAGGATTCCGTCCTCAAAACTACTCTCGATTCTGTTTTCCATATTATTAGACCAAAAATTGAACTTCAAAGGATTCTGTTTTGGCTATGTCTCCCCTGATTCCCGGCCCCTTGAAAAGCTCATTGCCGTCTCAAATATGATCTCAGATGCTTCCCTGCTATGACTTGCGAGCCTGGGGTCACTAAAGCCAGGGCTCCAAACATAGTCGAAAAGCTCGTCTGATACAACCAAAAGGGCAGCGAACCTTACGCCCCGATAATGAGCAACAGTTGCCAGCGCCGACAATTCCATATCCACGGCAAGGGCCCCCAGTTCCTGGTATCTCTTTATTTTGCCGATGGTCTCCCGGTATGGGGCATCAGTGCTCCATACCGGACCCCTCATGAAGCGGAGTTTTTTTCTCTTAAGTCTCACTTCCAGGGCGTGGCACAGTCCCGCATCGGTGGAAGGGGGGCTGTTGGCTATTGGATAGTGTCTGGAGGTACCTTCCTCAGGGTAAGCAAAGGAGGGCACAACAATGTCACCTACCCGCAGTGCCGGATTGATTGAACCGCACCACCCCAGCATCCAGAGCCTCCTTGCTCCCAGGACAATTAGTTTTTCCATTGTAAGGACAGCCTGGGGGGCGCCAAGGAAAGGGCCACATAAGGACACGGGGGCAGAACCATTTTGTTGGACGAGATAGATCTTTTTCATGGACATGTCGTTCACTGAAACCTTCCTGGCCCCGTGGATGGTGGCAAGGTAGTTTAGCTCAGAGGGTAAGCAGATC
>JALVSJ010000551.1:0-805 GCA_027024445.1 Desulfobacterales bacterium | reverse complement strand
TCATCAAGGAATCTGGCCCTATTGAAGGGTCCTTCTTACTCTTCCTGGGTTTGATCACTGGCTCGTCTTCTTGCATTTTTCTCATACCTCATTCTTTGAGTTGCCCTTTTAAAAGAACGGGGCGCTTGTTCATGGAAAAGAGAACATTATTCATTTGAGATGTAGGGCGGGCAACATCCTTTCGTCCTCTGGAATGACAACCTTTGACCAGTTTAAAAATTGCTACCTTGAACGACTTCCTTGGCCGCATGAAGATCCTTTTCAGTAACCTATCTATAATAATATAAAAATATGAGGCTCATATGGAAATATTTTACTGGAAAAGGCCCAAAAATATGATAAAATTCCAACTCAAAGCCCTTCTTGAAGTAACATGATAGCCAGTGTTAGCACAATCTCCTGAGAATGTCTGGCTTGAAGGCCGGAAGATATGGCATATGCACATTGACAACCGGTCGAAAATAAAGTTAAATTAATAATTTTTGGTTTTTGACCAAACTATGTTTGAGAGCCTGAGCGAAAAACTAAATAGCACTTTTAAGCGCCTTACGGGCAGGGGGAAGCTCACCGAATCCAACATACAGGATGCCTTGAGGCAGGTGAGGATGGCCCTCCTGGAGGCAGATGTAAACTACAAGGTTGTCAAGGGCCTTGTGGAGGACATACGCAAAAGGGCTATAGGCCAGGAGGTGCTCGAAAGCTTAACCCCCGGACAGCAGTTTATCAAGATTGTAAATGATGAACTGGTTCGTCTGATGGGGGGAGAGCATGTACCCCTCAGCCTGGCAGGCCGCACGCCCCATTG
>JALVSJ010000550.1 GCA_027024445.1 Desulfobacterales bacterium | reverse complement strand
CCTTCCCAGTCGATGACCGGGCCCCCGCCGTTGCGGTGTACGAACTTCGCAAGATTGACGGATCCCAGGTTGCACGCCTCCATGGGGAGCAGGGGCTGCTCTCCGCATGGGTTTGTGCTCTCGATTTCGCCAAGCTCGGGGGTGGGGTTGTCTTCATTGATCCGGTCTATGAATACTATGCCTGGATCCCCGTTCTCCCAGGCCTGGCGAACAAGGGCCATATAGACGTCCCTTGCATCCAGCTCTCCCACCTTCTTGCCATCGCGCGGGTCAATCAGGTCATAGGTGGTGTCTTTGCGCACGGCTTCCATAAACTCGTCCGTGACCGCTACGGAGATATTGAAGTTATTCAGTTCCCTGTTGTTCTTCTTGCAATGGATGAATTCCATGATGTCAGGGTGATCCACCCGTAAGATAGCCATGTTGGCGCCCCTGCGGGTGCCCCCCTGCTTCACCTGCTCCGTGGCAGTGTTGAAGATCTTCATAAAGGACACAGGGCCTGATGCCACGCCTCCGGTGGTCCCAACCCTGCTGTTTTTTGGCCGCAGCCTGGAAAAGGAAAACCCCGTCCCCCCGCCGGACTTATGAATCAGGGCCGCGTTTTTCAGCGCATCAAAGATGCCCTCCATGCTGTCCTCAACAGGGAGTACAAAGCACGCGGCAAGCTGGCCCAGGCTGCGGCCCGCATTCATGAGTGTGGGGGAGTTTGGAAGGAACTTAAACTGGGTCATCATTTCATAGAAGATCTCTTCCATCCGCTTTACGTGTTCCTCATCACCATATTTCCTCTCTGCCTTGGCTATATGGCGGGCAACCCGGCGGAACATCTGTTCAGGGGTCTCAATGACCTTCCCCTTTGAGTCCTTTTTTAAATATCGCCTTTCCAGCACTCTCTTGGCGTTTTCAGATAACTTGAGGCCCTTTTTCACAAAGATGGACTTGTCCAGCTTCACCGGTGAAGGCTTTTTCAGCCCATATTCCATGAGCTTGGCCTCTATGATTTTTTCCACCATCTGCATGGTAATAGTCTGAAGCTCCATCTTCGAGATTTCTTCCCTTACAAACCGGCTTATGTCCATTGCCTTCTGGGCATCAATGGAATTCTTCTCGGCCAGCAGGTCAGAAAAGCGGTGATCGTCCCACCTGTAATCACGAAGATCAAATGCACCTTCCTCAGTGATGACAACTTTTCCCTTCTGACCCATTTTGTCCTCCACCATCTATGCTCCCACTACTCTTTATTATTCTTTCCAGGCTTCCAATAGTTACAAGCCAATGCTCATCACACTAGATCGCCCATCGGGCAAAGGGCCCTGGCAGGGCACCATGCCCTCACCAATAATCTGTTGATGTCTTTGTATCGCTGAAGCAACGCCAACTAAGTGAAGCGTATTACCAGGAGTCGATACACCCGATGCCGTTCTATGTCCTGAAAGATGTTTTCCCTTGTGTTTTGTGCCCTTGGAATTATAACTTAATCCGCTCGAACAGCAAAAACAATTGTAGACGTATTCCAGGAAAGTTGACTACTATTCAAGAGCAGAAACTCATTTAGTACACTAGATGTTGTATGTCAAGCCAAAACACCACTATATATTATATAAGAGATAATTTTTCCATTCAACATCCGAAACGAGTCTGTTGAGGGAGGATAAGACATGTCAATTGGCAATTCTAGGAGAACCCCGGCCTGCTTTTTGGCTCTTTTCCTGATAATCTCGTTGTGGGCGCTACTCATTGCAAGGGCTTGGGCAAGTGCTTCGCCCTCTGTGACAAACCATGCCCGGCGCTACAAGCTGCCCAACGGGCTTACAGTTATACTAAAAGAAAACCATGCCGCAAGAGTCTGTGCCGTACAGGTGTGGGTGAGAACAGGAAGCGCCAATGAGTCAGAACGGGAAGCAGGAATCACTCATCTTATTGAGCACATGATCTTTAAGGGGACTGAAAGACGAACAACTGGAGAGATAGCTCGGACCATAGAGGCATCCGGTGGCGAGATAAATGCCTACACTAGCTATGACCGGACAGTATATTTTGTGGAGATTGCAAGTGAGCACCTTGACACGGCGCTCGATGTATTATTGGACGCTGTGCAGCATTCCACCTTTGATCCAGTTGAGCTGGCAAAGGAAAAAGAGGTGGTGCTTGAAGAGTACCGCCGTGGGCTTGATTCCCCGCAAAGGCAATTGTTCAAGGCCTTGATGAAGCTCTGCTACACCAGGCACCCCTACCGCCGACCTATCATAGGATATGAAAAAACGATTCGCTCCATTACCAGGGGCGATATTCTTTCTTACATTGACAAATGGTATACACCGGAAAACATGTTCGTTGTGGTAGTCGGGGACTTTGAGAGCGCCCATGTCCTGCAGCGCATCAAGGCCCTGACCGCCGACTTTCCTGCCCGCCACGGGGCTACGCCTCACAGGCTTGCCGAGCCCCCGCAGCTCCACTATAGGCAACAGGTACTCAAACAAGACGTTAAACAGGTCTATCTTGACATCGCCTGGCATATACCACCCCTGTCCCATCCGGACACCCCTGCCCTGGACGTGCTTGAGGTGATTCTTGGCCAGGGCAAAAGCTCAAGGCTGTATTTGAAGCTCAAAGCACAGCAGAACCTGGTCCACACGATTGATGCCAGTGCCTGGGAGATGCTTGACTCTGGACTTTTTTCAATTGACGCCACATTGCGGCCCGACACTGTCCGCCCGGC
>JALVSJ010000549.1 GCA_027024445.1 Desulfobacterales bacterium | reverse complement strand
AGAGAACACCCTTCGGCTGAACTGCTGAAAATAATCCCAGCCCGACCATATGGTCAGGATGAGGGCCGGCCAGAGAATGATTATGCCTAATTTATGAAAATTAATACCAAAGTAGGTGTAATGGATACAAAGTCCCACAAGGGCCACACTTTGAAATATGGTCTTGTACTTGCCAAGGGAGCGTGCCGCTATCACTATGCCCTCCTTAACTGCCGCCCCCCTGAGCCCTGTGACCGCCAGTTCCCTTGCCACAATTACAATGACCATCCAAACGGGGATCCTACCCGGCGGAATAAGCATTATCATCGTAACACAAACCAGGATCTTGTCCGCCAGGGGGTCAAGAAATTTTCCGAAGGTGGTAACCGATTCATACCGCCGGGCAAAAAAACCGTCCAGGATATCAGTGACAAAGGCCAGAGCCAGGAACAGGCCCGCAAGAAAACTCGACACTGGTCCTGGAAAATGAAGGAAGATCAATACAGGAGGAATACATGCCACCCTGACAAGTGTCAGGATGTTGGGAATCCGCGAAACACCTCTTGCTGATTTTCCTTTCATGGTGGTCTCTGATGGGTAAAGGTGCAATCCGCTTCACTACCTCCTGCTGGCGCTGAACTCACGGTAATATCTCATCACCCTTTCAACAAATCGCCTTGTCTCGGGCACAGGAGGCACACCGCCTGCCCTCTCCACCAACTCCGGGCCCGCATTATAAGCGGCCACCGCAAGCCGCTTATCATTGTTAAACCGCTTGAGCAGGCGGCCCAGATACCTCGTCCCCCCGTATATGTTTTCCTCGGGATCAAAAGGGTCCTTGACTCGCAATTGATTGGCTGTGTCGGGCATGAGCTGCATGAGCCCCTGCGCTCCCTTATGAGAAACAGCCCGATGATCAAAATCTGACTCGGCCTTGATGATGGCCTTGATAAGGGGGGGCTCCACGTGGAACTGCCTTGCTGCTTGCTGAATTATTCGTTCGTACTTTTTTATGTAGGCCCTTGAAGTGGTCTTTTTCGTTCTTATGAAGAGCCTGTATCGCGCATCATCTTTTACGTTTGTAAAATGCCAAACGCCATTTTCGTCTCTAAATCTATAGATATCTGCACGGGAAATGGCGCCAAGGGCCACTACCATCAAAAAGGTTAAGACCAGACCAACCCAGCTTATCCGATTAAGCCCTGTTATCCCAATTTTTTCCAGTCCTCCAGGAACTTGCTGAGCCCTATATCAGTCAGTGGGTGTTTTATCAACTGCTGCATCACCTTGTATGGTATTGTTGCTATGTCAGCGCCCATTAAAGCAGCATCCAGAACGTGGGTAGGATTACGAATGCTTGCCACAATGATTTCTGTGTCATACCCGTAATTCTCGTATATGGTCACAATCTGCTCCACAAGATCCATTCCCCTGTGGCTGATATCATCCAGTCTCCCCACAAAGGGGCTGATATATGCAGCACCGGCCTTTGCCGCCATAAGGGCCTGGACAGGAGAAAAGCACAGGGTAACATTGGCCTTTATTTCCTCGGCTGCCAAGGCCTTGACCGCCTTGAGGCCTTCTTCGATCAAGGGGATCTTTACCACGATGTTATCGGCAAGCTTGGCCAGGTCTCTTGCCTCCTTTACCATTCCATCGGCCTCCAGGCTCACAACTTCAGCATTCACAGGTCCATCCACGATTTCACATATCTCCTTGAGCAGTCCCTTGAAATCCGTCCTCCCTTCCCTGGCGATCAGGGTAGGATTGGTGGTCACTCCGTCAAGGAGCCCCAGGTCGTTGGCCTTCTTGATCTCCTCCAGGTTGGCAGTATCAATAAAAAATTTCATAGCTCCTCCTCACTTGCTGGATTTTTGCTCAACTTCAAAACGCTCAGCACACTCTTTGCTGCAAAAGTAATATGTACGTCCTCCAACGAAACGCTTTTCTGCGTCTCCGACCCTTACAAATGTCTTGCAAACCGGGTCCTGTACCATATCGCTGATCTCCCCGGCCCTGTCCTCACGGCCCAAATCCCGACCTCTCGAGAGATAATTCTTCACCACCCGATACAGCAGATACAGCAATATAGCGAGGATTATAAGCCGCATTATTCCTCCTCCAGCCTCACTACCTCCTGGCCCTCAGCGGGGCATTCCTCCAGCAGTTCCCTAACGGTCTTTTTGAAAACAGGGTGGACCAGGTCAGGCCCAAGCTCGGCCAGAGGAACGAGTACAAAACGCCTGAGATGCAGTCTGGGATGCGGTACTTTCAACGCTTCCTCATTTATTACCATGTTGCCATAGAACAAGATATCAAGGTCAATGGTCCTCGAGTCCCACCTCTTTTTCCTCTCCCTGCCCAGTTCTTTTTCGATTGCCAGGAGTTCTTTCATGAGCCGCAAGGGAGGAGATGTAGTGGCCAGTTGTGCGACACCATTGAGGTACCAATCCTGCTGATCTTCCACTCCCACAGGCTCGGTTTTGTAAAAGGGGGAAACAGTCCTGACTTCTGTATCTTTGAGCTGATCTATCATCTTGAGCGCCTTCAGACAATTGGCCCTTTTATCCCCGAGATTCGATCCCAGACCTATATATGCATCTATTTTCATCAATTCTTTATTCGATCTCTCAGCTTTCAGCTTTCAGCGATCAGCTTGTCCCTACGGGATAGAATAAAGAAGTTAGGAGTCAGGAGTTTGCTATTCGATATTCGCAATCCGCAATCCCGATTTCGTTACT
>JALVSJ010000548.1:5806-8331 GCA_027024445.1 Desulfobacterales bacterium | reverse complement strand
GAACCTGTTGGTTTGAAGGACCTTAACGATGTGGGCATGCTGCTAGCTGTGACAATTTTGAAATCGTCAGGGATTACCATGGTGCATGATTCAAGGTCAGACTACTCCCAGTTCCGCTTATATATACCTTATAAATAATCACCTCGTCTGAATTTCTCGATCTCAGCCCCTATTGTAACCACAAGGTCCGAGACTATTTTGTCTAGGCCGCGAGGAATGTTGTGATTCGCTCTAATCTTTTCTAATGCCTTTATGTCGGATTCCAATTCACCCATCAGTGGCGCCAAGTCATCAGCTCTAATGGCTTCATCTGCAAGTTTTTCAGCATAGAAATCAAGCCTGTCCAACATCACCTCTACTTGGCTGACTGTTGAGTTGATGGAATCTAGGCAGGAAGGCTTTAGGGAAGTAATGCTCTGTGCTGATACTCCAGCCAGGATACTGGGGCTCTTCGTGGTGCTAGATTTGGCATGGTTCATGACCTCTTCCATTACTTTTTTGAAACCTGCGCTGTTATTGCCAGTCTCCTTTGCTCGCTTCGGACTCTCTGTTATATGGGGTCCTTGGGTTCCCACAATCTTCATTCTGCACCCTCCTTCTAAAAGGTTTCATATTCTATGCTATCTCATAATCCCAAGAAACTGGGAATAGGTCCTGGCTTATAAAGTTCTCGCAAAACCAGTTATGCAAGAACGTTGCCAATACAATGGGCCAGAAAGTCACTGCAGAGCCGATCCTGCGCCATAAATGCCTTACCACTAGTGACTGTGGATCTATATTGAAAGATCTCCGGATGGCGGTTGTAAAGTATACGGAAATTCGTTCCTACTTTAAGGAAAAAAACGCCTAACCACGTTACCAGTTTCTCTCATTGAATCAGTTCGAGCGCTGTCTTCGGTATCTCCTCCAGGGGAACAACCTTATCGGCAGCTCCAAGTTTTATCGCTTCTTTAGGCATACCGAACACAACTGAACTTTTCTCATCTTGAGCGATAGTCCTGGCCCCAGCCTTCTTCATTTCAAGTAGTCCCCGGGCACCATCAGCTCCCATACCCGTCATGATGACTCCCACGGCATTTGGACCTGCATACTCGGCTACCGACCTGAACAATACGTCTACCGAGGGTCTCTGATGATGGACCATGGGGCCACTTTTTACTCTCACATAATAGTTTGCTCCACTCCTTCGTAGTAACATGTGATAATTACCTGGGGCTATAAGCGCTTGTCCGCTAACTACGACGTCCCCATCTTCAGCCTCCTTGACACGGATAGAACATAGCTCATCAAGTCTTTGGGCAAAAGAGGTGGTAAATTTGGCGGGCATATGCTGAACCACCACAATCCCGGGTGAATTGGAAGGCATCTGCATCAGCACCGCTTTTAGCGCCTCTGTCCCTCCAGTTGAGGCGCCTAGAGCCAACACCTTGTTCGTCGTAGTGGACAGGGATTTAGAATGATGAGCAACAGCGACAGGTTTGGCTATTTTTTCCTTATCTCTATTCACAATTGCATCTAACCGGGCGCGGGCTGCTGCACGGATTTTTTCTGCGAGCTGCCCAGCCATATCTTCAACTGAATAAGAACTGGTGGGTTTGGGTATAACCTCCAATGCGCCTGCTGACAGGGCATCGAGGGCCATTTTACTACCCTTTTGTGTAAGTGAGCTCACTACTATAACGGGGAGGGGGTAGTACCTCATAAGTTTCTTCAGGAACGTAAGCCCATCCATCCTTGGCATTTCGATATCCAGGGTTATCACATCTGGTTTAAGTTTCACTATCTTATCTCGAGCCACATAGGGATCAGGAGCGGTTCCCACTACCTCAATCCCTTCTTCTTTGGAAAGATGTTCCCTGAAAACTTTGCGGACTACCGCTGAATCATCAACGATGAGAACCTTAACGCTTTCTCTCTTCATACTCTTAACCAATTGCAAGTCTAAAACCCAATATGTCGCTAACTGTCTCCACGATCACTGTGATCTCGTTTTTTTGGCCATTGGATGCCACAGGCGGGAGCTCAGTGGCCTCAACCATATCCGGTACACCTAGGTCGAAAACCGACTGGCTGTCATAAAGGCTAAAAGTCTTGCCCGCTACCATATTCAGTAACTCTTTTATGGTGGCCTCAATCTGTTCCCTGCCCAGGTTTTCCTCTTCAAGGCCCAGGAGGTTTGCAGTTAGTTCTTTCGCAAGGGGAACTGGTGCAAAAACGGAAAAATTCCCTGCAAAAGGTCCGTTAAAAATCAGTTGTGCAGAGACTACCGGCTCCTCTCGCGACCGAATCAGCAGGTTCAAATCTTGCTCCTCGGAAAATTCTACAGGAGTAAAGAACATGGTCTCCAGGATCTCAGAAATCGAGTCCTTCATCGCTTCCTTCAACTCGCCCATCCTGTTCATCTGGCTCCCCCATAACGCGATTTAGCTTAATCCTTACTTGTTCAGGTGTAAAAGGTTTCTGCAGATAATCACTGGCACCCTTCTCAAGAAAAGTCTTCACCTTTTTCTCGCTGCCCTCTGTAG
>JALVSJ010000548.1:0-5796 GCA_027024445.1 Desulfobacterales bacterium | reverse complement strand
TTTTCGGCATATTATAGTCAGTCAGGACAAGATCGACCCAGCTCTCGCGCAGGACATCCAGTGCCTCCAGTCCATCACCGGCCTCAAAAATTTCACCAATCTTGAAGCCACACATCTGGACCGTTTTTTTCAAAACCGACCTCATTACTGATGAGTCATCAACAATCAATACATTGAAAGCCATGCCTCTCTCCTCACCTTGAGAAGGTGTATCTTGATAGCGACCGCATTAGGCTCAGCAAACCCCTACAAGCTGTTCAACATCACCGAGTCTTTGGCCAAAACCTGCCATGATCCCTTGGAGATCTGTATCGCTGATCTCCAGGGTCTTAATAACTCGATTGTGGAACCTGTATGCGAGCCCGTCACAGCCAACCCCTATGCCCATCATCATGCATACCGTATCGGCTAGATAAACCACAGCCGTCTCAATATCATCTTCCGACCACGATCCATTTAGATGGTGGTTACCGATGATGTGAATCATCTTTGCGCTAAACTGCCATTTCTTCGCCACTTTGGCACCAAGCTCTGCATGATCAATTCCTATTACCTTCTTCTCTGCCTCCCTGAAGGTGATTCTCTCTTCCTCCACCAGGCGGAAAATATCCTCGAACATCTCGCCAACATATCTGTGTAATATTACCTTGCCTATATCTTTCAGGAGGGCTGCTGTAAATATCAACTGTGAACTTGGTGTGTTCTTGAGTTCACATATCTCTCTAGCAATAACTGCTGAAGATACCGCATGTAGCCATAAGTCACCCTCTCGCAGATCATATCCCTTATGCTCGGCCTTAAGGTAATCTGCTCCCATTTTCATCAGTACGATCTCCGCTATCTTTCCCATCCCCAGATATGCTATTGCCTGCTGAACTGAATCGACCTTTCTGGGCAGTCCATAGTAGGGCGAATTGCATATCCTCAGCACGTTGGCAGTCAGGCTTTGGTCATAGATAACGACTTCTGCCAGATCAGCCGCTGAGCTCTTCGGATCATCAATGAGTTCCAGGACCCTGTGAGCCACCTTGGGAATCGGCTTCAGGACGTTTATCTCGTCTATGATTTTTTCGATGTTCCTCATACCTTCCTGTACTCCTGTCCGGAGACCTTAACCCATATATCCCCATTTCCTATATCTACCCTAATGGTCCGATTTACATTTCCCCCCACGTCTTCGTAATCAACCATCACCTTGTTCTTCCAGAAGATTTTTCTGACAGCCATATGATTCCGCTTGCCAATGTTGAAAAAGCCTTTCTGGTCCAGCACCTGGGCTCCCCCAACAACAACGACTCTCAGCCTCTTCTTTTCAGCGCCCAATTTATAGCTGGATTTAAACAGGACGGGGATACCGGTATCGGCGAACATATAAGGATTTTTCTCCGCCTTGGCTTTATCAAGGTTGGAATCAGGTAGCATGAAATGGAGCAGCCCCCCAACCCTCACTACAGGATCATAAATTGCTACACCTATGCAAGAGCCCAGAGAATACGTTATAAGAGATGCCTCTGCATCATTACTGACTTTCATATCCGATACGCCGACTATGATGTTCACTTAGGCCACCCTTTGCAGTCCCTGATATGCTTGTTGTGCTCCCTCGCGCGTAATCTGAAATAAGCCTGCAATATCGAGTATCAGACCGACTCTCCCGTCGCCCAGTATCGCCCCGCCTGCGAGACCCTTCACATGCTTGAGACCTTCGCCAAGGCTCTTTATGACCACCTCTTCTTTACCCACGAGCTCATCTACAAACAGGCAAAGCTTTTCTCCCTCGTTTTCAACTACGACCGCCAACCCTTCCCACGGATCGGCCGAGGAATCAGATAGCTCAAAAAGCTTAGCCAGTCTCACCAAGGGGATCAGCTCACCCCGAACCATTATCATTTCACCCCGCCCTTCAACCGTACTGTAGTCACCAGGTCTTGGTTTAAATGACTTAAGTATCCCCAGCGCTGGAATGATGTAGCGTTGTCCCGCCGTTTTAACTATTATGCCGTCCACGATTGCGAGAGTCAGAGGCAGCGCTATGACAAAAGTGGATCCCTTGCCCGGTTGACTTTGTATTTCTACCCTCCCTCTCAATTTCTCAATCGCTTTCTTGACTACGTCCATCCCGACACCACGGCCCGAAATCTCAGTTATGGTCTCTGCAGTAGAGAATCCAGGTTTAAATATCAGATTGTAAATTTCACCCTCTGAAAGCTGCACTCCTTCAGGGATAATACCTCTAGATACCGCTTTCTCTAGTATTCGGTCCTTGTCCAGGCCCCTGCCATCGTCTGTTATTTCGATTATGATGTTACTTCCCTTTTGATAGGCTTTAAGTTCAACCGTCCCTTCTTCGGATTTCCCTTTGGCTCTCCTCTCCTCAGGTGGCTCAATACCATGATCTACTGCATTTCTAATCATATGAACCATTGGTTCATATATCTCCTCTACCACGTTACGGTCTATTTCCGTGTCTTCACCCGACATCTTCAGTGACACCTTCTTTCCCGAAGAACGGGACAAGTCCCTTACGAGTCTCAGCATTTTCTGAAATGTACTTTTTATGGGAATCATGCGCATGGCCATAGCCGTCTTTTGCAAGGTAGAGCTTATCTGATACAGTTGATTTAGCGCATAATAGAGACGCTGATCTGAAATCGACAGTATCTTTTCGTTCTGTCTCAGGATCGCTTGAGCAATTACCAGTTCTCCTGTCATATCCACTAGTGTATCCAGCTTTTTAGTATCCACTTTAACCTGCAGATCTACCTTCTTGTTTCCGCTCCTTTTTTGCTCTCTTAACGCGGTGATGACTTCCTTGGACTCTACGATGCCCTTTTCTACGAGTATCTCACCGACCTTCTTATCTGGTTTTTTCTTCTGTTCTTCCAGAGCAGCTTCCATTTCGTGCTTTTCGACTGCGCCCTTCTCAACCAGTAGCTCGCCGATTGGCTTGTCCTTATGTTCTTTGGATCCCGCAATAATTTCTTGGATGCGCTCTATCAGCGAATCGATCTCCCTTTCATGTATCGGGCGCTGCCCGCTTTCCAGGGCCTTTCTCACATCCTCGATCATTTCCTTGAGCATGTCTACAGACTCAAGGATGATATCTATCACCGCGGCGTCAATGGCAAGTTCTCCGCTCCTGGCCATATCCAGCAGATTCTCTGCAGAGTGCGACAGTCTATTAATCTCATCAAGGTTAAGAAACCCGGATACCCCCTTTATTGTGTGAAATGGCCTGAATATAGCATTTATTGTGTCCGCGTCCTCCGGGTCATTTTCCAGCTCGATCAGGTTTACCTCTATGGTGGAGAGGTTCTCCAGTGCCTCAACAACAAAATCTGCCATTATTTCTTTGTCTTCGTCACTCAACTCCTTTTGGACCGACTGCTCCTTTGCCTCCTTCGCCTCACCCTCTGTTTCAACTTGATTTTCCCCCTCCTGCTCTCCATCTATCTGCTCCGGCCTATCATTGCCCTCATCTTCATCCCCCTTGGGTAATTCTACGCCAAGTTGTGCCAGCGTTTCCGTAAGATCTCCTTTATATCCCCCCCCCCTTGCTATGGATTTATATACCTCCTGTAATGAACTCACTGCCTTTTCCAGAGGTGCTGTATCATTTATTTCTCCAAGGATTAGATTCTCAAGATATTGCTTCGCCCCCTTCACCAGAGATTCAAAAATCGGTTGAGAGATTCCCTCACAGGCCTCTTCAAGGGAGCAGAGAATATTCATTATCTTGCCCATTGAGGGAATGTCACCAGATTCCAGACTCACAACTTCCAGCGCTAAATTCTCCAGGTATCTTTCTATCGCTTCATTGTCTCCTGCCATTCTGCACCATCCTTTCTCATGGCATTAAGGGACTAAGGTAACGATATAGCCTCATCCATTAAAGACCTTTTCAAGCTTTTCACTCAGGGTCTCGGGTGTAAAAGGCTTTACGATATAGTTGCTCACACCTGCCTTCACTGCTTCTATCACATTTTCTTTTTGTCCTTCTGCAGTTACCATGATAAATGGGATAGACTTTAACTTTTCGTCCTCGCGAACCTTTTTTAACAGTTCCAGGCCAGTCATCTTTGGCATATTCCAGTCTGACACAATCAGCCCTACATCTTCCTTTTTCAATTCATTAAGGGCTGTTGTTCCATCATCCGCCTCGATGATATCTTTAAATCCCAGTTGCTTGAGCACTCCCTTAACGATTCGCCTCATAGTGGCGAAATCATCTACCACCAGAACCTTGATGGAAGTATCAAGTGCCATATAAGAGTTACCTCCTGATGTTCTTTTTCCGGGTTTTAATATTCCCGGGCTAGCCTCTCATAAGGAAGCCAACAGTTCATCCACTGCGCTCTGGTTAAGGCCCTCCCCCTCCTTTTGAGGGCCCTTCAAGACAGATCCACCTTCTGCATTATCATGGCTGTGATCAGAGACTATATCCTGAGCTTTCTTATATTCTTGGAGCCTTACCCCCAGTGTCTCCACCAAGTCCTTGATCCTCTCCTCCATAGACTTAACGAGCCTCACAATTTTCTGTATCCTTTGACCAACGAGATCCTGGAAGCACAGAGGCTCTGTCATATTCATCGATAAATTACGGATTTTCTCAAATGATTCTATGTGCTTTTCGATTAGTTTCGTTGCCATATCCTGGTCAACCAAAAGCTGCTCTTCCAATGATTTTGCCTTTCCTTGATCAGTACTTTCTTCGCCTTTTCCCTCGCCGACCATCGCCAACTCTGAGACCAGGCAACTGAATTCCTGGAGCCTGTTTGCGCAAAGTCCCAAGATTTCATCGTTGATATCCATTATTTTCATGGTGCTCTTTTCCAGTGTTTCGTTTATCCCTTCCAACTCATTGCTTGTCTCTGGGATTTCGTTGATCACAAGGCCAACAATGCTGGGTTCAATCTTTTTTTGAAGGTCCTTACGGAATGCTATCATCTCATCTGCTATTTTCTTGATTTTCTCAGAGAGCTCTTCTGTGAGCGCAGCATAGAATTCCCCTTGCCTGATTTTTTCCACGAGGTTCTCCAGAGAATCCAGATCTGCTTCACAAACACGCCCTGGGCTCATAGGCCACACGCCAGAGCCTTTGCCTGAAAGGTTGTTACTGGAAAGAACAGAATTAAGGGGCTGGGCACTATAACCACTGCCATTGATATCCTTTCCACTTAGACAACCGTCTGGAAGGACCCTGAGCCTGTAGATGAAGGAATACCCTTCAATTCCCAATGCCTGCTTCGATGTAAGAATCAGGAAATAAGGCCACTCGCTCGAATCACCATTCCAGTTGAGGATAGGAAACGACTCGTTTTCTACTTTCAAGCAATGGAATCCCCCATCCTTTGATATCTCTATACCTGGTGCCTGGGAACTTATTATCTGATAGACCTGACTGAAATGTAGTATAGCATCCTGGCTTTTGCCACCTATTCTCACTGCAACAGCACAACTCATGAAAGCGGGTCCTCCTCAGCACTTACCTCTCTATTGAGCCCAACACCCTGTCGCCAATATTGGCAACTCTCGCCATTGAACAACAGCAAATTGCAACTTTTATACCAAGCTTCACATAGCCTGTAGGACTACTGAGTTGCGGGCAAGGATCTCAATATGTCCATAAGGATTTGGAGTAAGTTAAAGCACCTGGAGGCACCTTTGTGGAGCCACAGTAGCCATTTTTTTGACGGGATAGATCTTCTTTCTGTCAGAATGCCCGTCTGGGCTGGTTTCTCTCAATCCCTCATTATTTTAGATTCGTACTCCCTTGACCGATTGATATATTAGGTC
>JALVSJ010000547.1 GCA_027024445.1 Desulfobacterales bacterium | reverse complement strand
TAGGATATGATCCTCAATACGCCCGGGATATACAGCGCCTAGTATTGCTTAGAGCCCAATTGGCAAAGCGCGCAGGTTGCCATGGCATAGTCTGCTCAGGAGAAGAAGTTTCGAGCTTGCGAAGTGTCCTGGGTCCAGATCTCGTTATGGTCACCCCAGGAATCAGGCCCTCGTGGTCTGTTGTTGGCGAGGATGATCAAAGACGTATCGTAACACCCGCCGAAGCAATCAAATCAGGGGCAGATTACATTGTTATCGGCAGGCCTATCCGGGATGCGGCGAGCCCTCAAGACGCAGCCAAGAAGGTTACTGAAGAAATTGCTAAGGCTCTTGGGTAGAATGAACTCCCGTTTATAATCCTGTGGAAGGTATTGTGCTCTATTCTTGTCCAACCGAGAATTCATGGGTCAGCTTCCCTAGCCCTTTTCCCTGTCCTTTTGTTCCACTACCATACATAAATGCTTCCACTAGTCAATGGGATTAATTACGGAAACATGAATAAAGATTCGCAGGACCTATTCGGACCAGGCATCTCTTTTACCCGGATGAAATTCCATTTCCAGGACCTGAGGGGATGTCACGAGATCTTTGACCTTTTGTTTGACAAACCTTCTTCACTTC
The DNA here is from genome assembly GCA_027024445.1 of Desulfobacterales bacterium. Taxonomy (GTDB): domain Bacteria; phylum Desulfobacterota; class DSM-4660; order Desulfatiglandales; family Desulfatiglandaceae; genus B111-G9. Next base: position 7,720 of record JALVSJ010000547.1, on the reverse strand, counting down.
ATCAGAATACTCGTACACGATGGTTAGCACAAGCGAAGAGGGAGGTGGCTTTTGTCAAGAAAAGGGCTACGAAAAGTAGACGCACTCATTCGCCTCATGTCCTATGCCCTTGCTCACAAACCAGATGAATTCGGCCTTGCTCCAGACCTCCATGGTTTTGTAAATATCAAAGAACTCCTCCAGGCTTTTCATGAAGAACCTGAATGGAAATACGTAAGGCAGTCGCATATCAATGAAGCCCTGATCCACAGCAAAAATGGGCTCTTCCAGTTGAAGGACAATCGAATAAGGGCCACAGAAAGACACTGGGGGCATGTTCTCGCTCCACCTTCACTCCCTCCACCCAAGACTATGTTCAGCCCTATCAGAAGGCGAGCCCACCATCACACCTTTAAAAAAGGGCTTCACACCGCTGAAGACCGGTGGATCATTTTATGCCCTGATCGAGAAATGGCCCTCAGAATAGGAAAAAGAAAAGACCCTTCACCGGTTATCTTAGAAATACGAGCCCTCGAAGCTCATAGGGACGGCATACCCTTCTTTCGCCTTGGCTCCCTTTTACTTGCAAATGAAATCCTACCAAAGTATATTGGCGGACCGCTCCCTCCAAAGGAAGAGCCTAAAAAGGCATCTGAGGCGCCCAAACAAACGCAAAAGGATCGGATGAATTTAGGAGCAGGAACCTTTGTTTTGGATATAACCAGGGATCCTGATCCTCAAAGGCGGACTAAAGGGCGAAAGCCCAAGGGCTGGAAAGAGGATGCTAGAAAGATTCGGAGGGAGAAGAGGAGATAAAGAGGAGGCTACCCGTGTGGACTAAATGGGCATTACTAACTGACCTCTACCAGCTCACTATGGTGGGAGGCTATGTAAAGGAGGGAAAGACCGAACAGTGGGCGAATTTTGATTACTTTTTTCGCAAGATCCCGGATAGCGGTGGATTTTGTGTCCTGGCAGGACTCGAAGACTTTATCAGATATATTAGAACCCTACATTTTACACAAAAGGACCTGTCGTATCTTGAACGCACCGGCCTTTTCTCAAAGGATTTTCTTCTGTATCTTAAGGATTTCAAATTCACCGGTCACATTTACGCAGTACCCGAAGGGACAATCGTCTTTCCCCACGAACCCCTTGTAAGAGTGACCGCTCCTCTGCCTGAGGCCCAGCTTATCGAGACAACTCTCCTCAATGTAATGAACTTCCAGACACTAATTGCAACCAAGGCGGCCAGAATCCGTTATGCAGCTCAAGGGGATCCTGTGGTAGACTTTGGTCTTAGGCGCGCCCACGGCCCGGATGGAGCTCTTATGGCATCGCGAGCCGCCTACATCGGCGGTATTGAAGGAACCTCCAATGTACTTGCAGCCCAGATATACGGTATTCCAGTACGAGGCACACACGCCCATTCTTGGGTGGAAAGCTTTCCGAGTGAACTGGAGGCCTTCAGGGCCTATGCGCGCGTATACCCAGACTCTTGCGTACTGCTTGTAGATACGTACGACACTCTCAAGAGCGGTGTACCCAACGCAATAAAAGTGGGAAAAGAACTGGAGGCTCGGGGTTATCGTTTAAAAGGTATAAGACTGGACAGCGGCGATCTCGCCTACCTCAGTAAAGAAGCCAGAAAAATGTTAGACGAAGCAGGGCTTGAAGATGCCGTCATAGTGGCCTCAAGTGACCTGGACGAATGGATTATAGAGAGTTTGAAACGCCAGGGTGCACGTATTGACCTGTGGGGGGTAGGCACTCGTTTGGTCACTTCATATTCAACTCCAGCCTTAGGCGGTGTATACAAGCTGACCGCCCTTGATGAAAATGGGAAGCAGATGGTCCCAAAGATTAAAAGATCTGATAATCCGGAGAAGATAACAAACCCTGGTGTGAAGAAATTAGTCCGGGTATACGATAGGCACGGACAAATGAGAGGTGATGTTCTGTTTCTTGAAGATGAAAAGATTCCTGAAGGTAGGTCATTTCGTGTATACCATCCCATGTTTGCCCACGTATTTAAAAAGTATCCACGCCACTTCACTATGAAAGAACTGCTGGTACCTGTGTTTCAGGGCGGGGAATTGGTATATGAGAGTCCGTCTCTTCACCAAATCAGGGAACATACCATAAGGGGACTTGAGCGCCTCGACGATGCCTACAAGCGGTTCCACAATCCCCATACATATCACGTCAGTCTCAGTTCCAGGCTGTTCAAGACAAAACAACGCCTTTTGAGGGAAGCAGCCAAAACAGTTACCACAGTATCTAACTCCTGAGAGATCTATCTTAAGGGAGCCACCCTTTATCAAGGATGAAGAAACGGCTCTGCCTCTTGCCACTGGACGTGGCTCGGTTCCAGCCTAAGCACCACAAGGTCGCCGGGGGCGGCTGTGGGTGAGCTAAAGTACACGCTGATGTAATTATCGGTCACACCCTGGACCAGCTCGTGTCTTCCGGTCTTTTTCCCTTCCACCAGGACCTCAAACTCTTTTCCAATGCACGCCTCCCAGAACTCACTGCGCTTTGATCTTCCAAGTTCTCTCAGGGCAGCAGTCCGATGCTTTATCACCTCTGGTTGCACTCTATTTTCAAGTTTAGCCGCAGGAGTATTTTTTCTCGTAGAAAATGGAAACACGTGAAGATAAGAAATGGGGAGGTCTTTTATGAGATTATAGGTATTTTGGAATGCCACTTCATCTTCACCAGGGAACCCAACCATAACATCAGCTCCAATCGCCGCCAAAGGAATCCTTTCCTTTATCTTGTTTATAAGGTCTCTGTATTGGTCAGGTGTGTATGCCCTGCCCATGGCTCTTAGGATTTGAGTATCACCGCTTTGAAGTGGAATATGGAGGTGTCGGCACAGCCATATCTCCGATGCCACCATCTCTATCAACCCTTCTTCTACCTCGCCTGGCTCAATGGAGCTGAGGCGTACCCTGAGAGGAAATTTTTTGCGTCCTATGGCCTGTAGTAAATCCACCAGATTTGTTTGAGGCTTAAGATCAACCCCGTATTTTCCCAAATGAATTCCTGTAAGCACCACCTCCTTGTACCCTTCCCGTACCAGCCTATCGAGCATTATCAGTACATGAGCAGGTTCAAGACTCTTATAAGGTCCTCGCGCCTTTGGAACTATACAATAGGTGCAATAGGACTCACAGCCTTCTTGAATCTTCAAATAAGCCCTGGTTCTCTCACCGAATCTAATTACTTCTAAAGGGACTAAGGGGCCTCGCCCCTCAAATGGCTCAACTAGACAACGCCTTGGTATTTGTGCACCGCGAACCATTACCATGGAAGGCAAAGCGTGCTTCAGTGTATTTCCCAATATCAGGTCCAATCCTTCAATGTTTTTCAATTCATCAGGGTAAACCTGAGCGTAGCATCCTGTGGCAACAACAATGGCCTTAGGATTATTTCGTATGAACCTCCTTATTCCCTGTCTGGACTGATGCGAGGCCTTTTGGGTCACGATACAGGTATTCACTATGGCCACCTCATACTCATCATCTTCACTAACTTCCTTCCACCCTCCATTTTCAAGTGCTGTCCGGAAAAAAGCAGACTCCCACTGGTTTACCTTGCAGCCCAGGGTAAATATCGCAAAAGTCTTTTTTTCTCTCTCAGGAGGCATGGTTTAATATCGAATAGCAAATGTTGAACTGCAGAATCATGAAGTATTTACTCCAGATTATGCACAAAGGCCAGCCGATTCAATTTAAGGCAATGGGATGTTATCCAAGTAGGGTCTCAGACGCTCAGTTTTCTGGCTTGTTACTCCACCGCGGTGCAGCCAAGCCCATCTCCACACGCAAGGCCAACGAAAAAAGCGTAGCGTCGGGAGGTCCTTGGAAGACTGCATCTACCGAATGAGCCTTCCTTGAACTCTCGTGGCGGTCCGAGTAGAGGATGCTTGAGTTATGAATAAATCAGCCTGTCACAACTCGCTCAGGCATCCCGTATGGCCTGCCCGCCGGACAGGCCTGTCTGCCCTGCCTGCCATCGGCCTGCCGGCTGGCAGACAGCCATTCAGGCAGCGTCCGGAGCCAGGCAGGCGGGGAGGACCGCCCCACTGTAAGGAGTCAGATGCAGTCTGAAAAGGATCTTCCGACGGCGCAGCGAACGTAGCAAAGCGATGTCCCATTGTCCCACTGCGTTTCATCAAACAGGTGACCCCAGAAGAGTGTTACACATTGCTCCACAAGGCAATTTGAATATTGGCGCATAATCTGGGTTTACTTCTGATTTCGATATTCGTGATTCGAAATTATGCGGTTCTCTTATACAGATGGGATAAGCCTGTTCCGTGAATGCCAAGAGCACTCCCGCCTCAATAGAGCAGACTCCGATTAAACCTGACTGTCATGGCATGGGCTGGGCAAGCGATGACACACACTTCGCAAGCGCTGCATTTCTCGTGGTCAAAAATCACTTCCATTTCCGGTCTTTTTATATAAAGTGCCCCTGTAGGACACACGGCGGTACACGCTCCGCAGTGAAAGCACAGTTCTTCATCGCGCTTTATGTCTTGACCTATGCTCTCCACCTTCACGCCAAGGCTCTTCAAGTATCTCAGGCCCTTTTGAAAATTCTTTCTCTGGCCCCTTAACTCGAGCACCAAAAGCCCTTCTTTACGGGGATAAATAGTGGCCTTTAAGATATTGAAAGAAAGGTCAAATTTTTGAACTAGATTTGACACTACCGGCTCATTGACCAGTTTCTTGGGAAACCTCAAGGACAGCACCTTGGAGTACATCTCTTCCCTCCTGTTGCTCTTGTTCTATTGGGCACTCATAAGGGCGCTAACCCTCTGTTGCAGCCTTAAAAGCCTTTTCGAACCCTGGCAGAGCCTTTTCTATAACCTTGTCGCTCACACAATAGGCTATTCGGAAGTGTCCTGGACCGCCAAATCCGCTTCCCGGTACTGTTAGTATATTCTGCTCTTGAAGCTGTCTAACGAACTCAACATCATCTTCAATAGGTGCCTTAGGAAACAGATAGAAAGCTCCTTCTGGCTTTGAAAACTCATAACCAAAAGACTCAAATGCATCGCAGAGCAGATCTCTCCTTTTTTGATATACTGATATATCCACTCTTTCTGTAAGTAGCCTGGCGATTGCCCTTTGCATCAGGGCAGGCGCATTTACGTAACCAAGAGTTCTATTGGATAAGACCATCCCCCCGATCACCAGTTGCTTATCTGTTACCTCCGGATGGACTGCAGCATAACCTATTCGTTCACCGGGCAGGGAAAGATCCTTAGAAAAGGAGGTGGCTACAAAGGTCTCATTGTATACGTCGAAGACACTTGGCACGCTCACTCCATCATAAACAATGTTCCTGTACGGCTCATCAGATATGAGATATATCACCTCGCCTCTTTTCTGGCTGTCATGTCTGAGCAGATCGCCCAAGGATTGAAGTTCCTCCTTTGTATATACACGGCCAGTCGGATTATTTGGAGAATTGATTAGAACTGCCTTTGTCTTTCCCCCAATGGCCCCTTCAATTGCATCCATATCAAGGGAGAAATCTGGTTTCGTCGGTACAAGCTTTGGAATACCCTGATGGTTATCCAGATAAAAATTATACTCAACAAAATAAGGCTTGGGTATTATGACCTCGTCTCCAGGATTGAGTATGGTCTTTAAGATAACGTTTAGGGCACCTCCTGCACCAACGCTCATCACAATTTCGTCAGGCCCAAATTTCGTTTTATTAAAGGAATTCAGGTAATCTGCCACGGCTTGGCGGGTCTCCACGAATCCTGCATTCGGCATGTAGCCGTGTAAGCCAGGGGTATCATCTTCTATCAACTCTCTCAGAACCTTCTTAAAAGTTGCCGGCGGTTCCAGGTCCGGGTTACCTAGGCTGAAATCAAATACGTTCTCCTCGCCGTATTTTTCTTTTCTGATCTTGCCCTCCTCGAACATCTTGCGTATCCACGACGATCTTTTTATTGACTCCTGAATTCTCTGCGATACTGCCATCAAGCACCTCCTGTTTCTCTTCTTTTCTTTAACACCTTAACATTTTCTCAAAAAATTTAAAGGTAAATTAACCATACCTTTTTCGTATTTGTTGTCAATCAAAAAGCCTTATTCAGCAGTATTCCACACTATGGGCTACATTGTAATGACTCTGCAGCTTTAATAATCCGTCTTGACACCATTTTAGGTTTTGATTACCTTAATTCTTGCTCTCGATCACTAACATCTTCGAGTCAATCTCCTTGGCGCGGCAAGCTCACGGAAGATTACAGCTTTTGGATATGGTTTAATAGAGAAAGCAAGTTCCCATGAACAAGCAAAGGCGGACAATAGCCATTCTTACAGGCGGAGGGGATGTCCCCGGGCTCAATGCATGCATTAAGACCCTCGTTTACCGGGGTAGTAGCGAAGGGCTAAGGGTCCTCGGTATTCGACGGGGATGGGCCGGACTGCTGGAATATAACCCCGATGATCCGAACACCGCTTCGAGGTGTGTCACTGAACTCTTGCCTCCAGAAGTGAGGACTATTGACAGATACGGAGGAACTTATCTCCATACCTCCCGAACAAATCCCAGTGCCACTCGTAAAAAAGACGCTCCAGAATTCCTCAGGGATCGCTTTCATACTGATGAAGATGTAGTGGATTTTACCGACCACGTGCTCAACAACCTTCAGGCCTTGGAAGTTGACGTCATAATACCGATAGGGGGAGATGACACTCTCAGTTTCGCCGAAAGGCTATCCAGAGAAGGCTTTCCTGTGATCGCCATTCCCAAGACCATGGACAACGACGTATTCGGCACCGACTATTGCATAGGTTTTTCCACCGCCGTCACCAGAGGAGTAAGCTTTATTCATGCCCTGCGAACTTGCGCCGGATCACACGAAAGGATCGCTGTTATCGAGCTGTTCGGCAGGTACTGTGGGGAAACTTCTCTTGTTTCTGCTTACCTGGCCGGAGTGGACAGGGCAATTATTTCCGAAGTCCCTTTTGACCCGGAAAGGCTGGCCGAGTTAGTCGTGAAAGACAAGAAAGCCAACCCAAAGAATTACGCAATGGTCACAATATCTGAAGGGGCTCGGATGATCGGTGGCGACATGCTAATGTCTGGCGAGTCTGACCCTTTCGGGCATAAGAAGCTTGGGGGAATCGGAGAGAAAACCGGCGAGATCTTAAAAGAACTCACCGGAGAGGATGTGCTCAATCAGCGCCTCTCTTACCTCATGAGAAGCGGCCCCCCTGATTCGCTTGACCTCATGGTTGCGGTTAATTTCGCAAATATGGCGATAGATCTCTTTTTGAAGGAAACCTTCGGAAGACTTGTTGCATTGTCCAGGGGCATTTATACTGACATTCCCATCAGCACCATCACCACGGGTCAAAAGCGAGTGGACGTGAGAGAGTTGTACGATGTTGAGGAGTACCGCCCCAAGGTCAGACATGTAGGCGGGAAACCCATGTTCCTTTACTGATGGGATATTTAGATTAAATATGATCCGGGTGTTAGGGCGTCTTACTGGTTCCTGTCCCCCTCAAATAGACAGGTAACGCGCCTTCCTGGCTAAATCAAACAAATTGAGGTATCCTTAATAGGAAGATGAGGATTTGAAGAGCGGGATTTTTGCTCTGTTTCGCTGAACTTTCAGTTTTAGGTTATGCCTATTTAGTGGTTTTCAAAGTCCCTTTTTAGCCCTGGAGATGAACAAATTTTATGGGGGCAGAATAATTGT
>JALVSJ010000546.1 GCA_027024445.1 Desulfobacterales bacterium | reverse complement strand
TCGCCACGTTACACCCCCGAAGGCGAAAGGATGATATACCCTGGAGAGGGAAGGATCATATTGGAACAGGGCAATGACTGAGATAACTTTTTCTTGGCCTGTAGAATACAAGGACAAGAAAAACCGAAACATTATTATCCGGCCTTACACTGATGATGATTTCCCTCTGCTGAAGGAAATGTACGATACCTTTGAACCAAAGGGTATCGAAGCCGGGATTCCTCCTATCGAGCCCCACACTCGGGACAAGTGGTTAGCATCCATCGTATCTGACTTTTATAACATCGTTGCAAGTTACAAGGGGCGAATAATCGGCCATGCTGGCCTTGACCTCTCTAATCCAAACCTGTGCCCTGAATACCTAATATTTATAAAGCAGGGATTTCGTGATTGCGGCATTGGCACCTTTATAACTAAGATCATGAAGGAGCTCGCCTATCAATCGGGATGCCAAAAGGTATGGCTCACAGTACGCTCCGCAAATACTCGTGCCATCCGGGTATTTGAGAAGGCTCAATTCCGTTTCAAGGGAGGCATTGACATTCAAAGGGAGATGGAATTATTGATTAGACCCAGCTCTTCTCGCTCGAAAAGAAACGACTCCTAGATCAGGATTATGCGCGAACTATGAAAACAGCCTTTATACATACTCCCAAATTCCTTGAGTTTAGCCCTCCCAAAGATCACCCGTGGTCCCCTAAAAGAGCTGAGGCCACGTACGAGCTTTGCATGAAACTTAATCTATTGGACCACCCCTGGATTTCCATTTTAGAGCCCTCACCTTTGCATGAGAAAACTCTTTGTAAATTCCATTCTAAGACCTATATCAGCATCTTGAAAAAAGCCAATACAGGCCAATTCAAGGAAGAATGGCTCAGATATGGCATAGGCACTACAGAGTGCCCCGTATACAAAGGAGTGTACGACTACCATAGGTTGGGCGCTGGCGCCACCATGCTCGGCGCTCAGTTGATCATCCAGGGCGAGGCAGATCGCGTATTGAACGTAACAGGTGGCTTTCACCACGCAGGCAGGGATTTCGCTGCGGGGTTTTGTTATATCAACGACATAGTACTGGCCATAAAAGAACTACTCCAGAACTACTCCAGAGTATTGTACTTGGATATTGATGCCCATCACGGCGACCAGGTTCAAAAAGCCTTCTATTCCACTAACCAGGTACTGACCATCTCTTTCCACCAGGACAGCAAAACCTTATTTCCCTTTGAAGGAGGCTCTGAGAGTGAAATAGGAGAAAAGAGGGCAAAAGGGTATTGCATAAATGTGCCAATGGCCCCTGGTACTGGAGATGATGAATTCCTATGGGCATTGGAGGAGGTTTTTGAACCAGCTATACAGTTATACAAACCCGATATAATCGTGGCTGTTATAGGTGCCGATGGACTGGCATCAGATCCTCTATCAAATCTTGAATTGACCAACCGCGCTTACTCTTCAGCCACCGAGCTTATATGTAAATATGCTCGGAAATTACTTGCTCTTGGTGGGGGCGGTTACTCTTTGCAGCATGCACCTCAAGCATGGACACTTGCCTGGGCAGCAATGAATGACCTTGGCTGCAGTGAAGACGACATGGTATCGTTTGGAGGTGAGTTCTGGGGCGATGGAATTTGTTCATTGCAGGGGACGCCGGTCTTTGTGCCGGAGAAGATTAAGAAAAAGGCCTCAAGCCAATTGAAAAAAACTGTGGGGTGGTTAAAAGATAATGTACTGTGTCGGCTTAAATGATGAAGGAAGGAGTTCAGTAAATGGCAAGTAAGACGACCGCTCGAAAAGGAAAAGAAAGAAAATACCCACCCACTAAAGAATTTCAAAAGACTGCCGCAGTACGCAGTATGCGGCAGTACAAAAGCCTTTACAAGCGTTCCATAGAAGACCCTGAAGGATTCTGGGCAGATATGGCTCAGTCCCTTCATTGGTTCAAGAAATGGAAAAAGGTGCTGGAGTATGATTTTGACAAACCAGTTATCACGTGGTTTCAGGGGGGCAAGCTTAACGCTTCTTACAATTGTCTTGACAGACACGTGCACTCATGGAGAAAAAACAAGGCTGCCCTCATATGGATAGGAGACGAACCTGGTGAGGAAAAAATTTTTACCTATCAGATGCTCCATGCCGAGGTAAACAAGTTTGCTAATGTTTTAAAGAAAAAGGGGGTTCGCAAGGGCGACCGGGTCTCCATATACCTGCCCATGATTCCGGAGTTGCCCATTGCCATGTTGGCTTGTGCCCGTATCGGTGCCGTACATAGTGTAGTGTTTGCGGGTTTCAGCCCTGAATCGCTTGCCAATAGAATCCAGGACTGTGGCGCTAAGATACTCATAACTGCCGATGGCGGTTACAGAGGAAGCAGGGTTATCCCCTTAAAGCAAAACGCAAACCTGGCCCTGGAGCACTGCCAGGATGTGGCTACATGTATCGTGGTGAAAAGGACAGGCCAGGACGTTGCCCTCACCCAAGGAAGAGACTCTTGGTGGCACGAAGAGATGAGCGCCCCGGATATAAAGCCGGAGTGCAAGCCTGCAGCGATGGATGCAGAAGACCCACTCTTCATACTTTATACGAGCGGATCCACGGGCAAACCAAAGGGGGTCCTGCACACTACCGGCGGATATCTTACCTATGTTAACCAGACCTTTAAGTGGATCTTCGATATAAAGGATGACGATACCTATTGGTGTACTGCTGACATTGGCTGGATCACAGGCCACAGTTATATTG
>JALVSJ010000545.1 GCA_027024445.1 Desulfobacterales bacterium | reverse complement strand
TGGGTGAGACAATGGCCAGTTTCCGCGAAGTCACCCACTGCTATCACCGAAGGCCCCAACCCCAGTGGCCTTACAATGTTTATACGATGATCCACGGAAGCTCAAAGGATGAATGTCGGGCCATTGCGGAAAAGATTGCAAAGGCCACCGGAATGCGCAAATATATCCTTCTTTTCAGTGAAAAAGAGTTCAAAAAGACGAGCATGGAGTATTTTTAAAATCTATAAAATACAATGTTAAAGTCTCGTGAAAAATCAACAACCGGGACGGCACAGTAAAAAGCTCCAGGTGCAAGGCGCGCAAGGATTGCGGAATGAGGCGTACCTAGGAGTACGTCGGAATGACGCAAGACGAAGCGCCTGTCTGCCGTGCGGCGCCAGGCAGGCAACACCGCAGATGGACTTTTTACGAAGCCGTAAAGGATAAGGAGAAGAATATGGGTAATAAATCACAAGAGTTATTCGAGGTAGCGAAGAGATACATCCCTGGTGGAGTGAATAGCCCGGTGCGCGCAGGCAAGGCTGTGGGAATCACTCCCCCGTTCATTGCCAGGGCCAAAGGGTGTCACATATGGGATGTTGATGGGAACAAATACGTGGACTATGTTGGCTCATGGGGTCCGATGATCCTTGGACATGCGAGGGACGAGGTCGTCCAGGCCATAGTGGATGCCGCATCCAGGGGAACCAGTTACGGGGCTCCTACTGAACTTGAGATCAAACTGGCCAAGCTGATCGTGGACATGGTCCCCTCTGTTGATATGGTGAGGATGGTAAATTCCGGCACTGAGGCCACGATGAGCGCAATACGCCTTGCTCGGGGATATACGGGAAGAGAGAAGATCATAAAGTTTGATGGCTGCTATCACGGCCATGCGGATAGCCTCCTGGTTTCTGCGGGCTCAGGGGTAGCTACTCTTGGGATACCTGGCAGCCCGGGTGTACCCGAAGACACGGCACACCATACTATCACCCTGCCTTACAATGACCTGGACTCTGTTCAAGAAGCCTTCAGAAGATATGCAGAGCAGATAGCCGCTGTTATAGTAGAGCCCATAGCAGGAAATATGGGGGTGATTCCACCAAGAAACGGGTTCCTGGAGGGACTCAGGGAAATCTGCAGTAATACCGGAGCGCTGCTTATCTTTGATGAGGTAATTACGGGCTTCAGAGTCGGCCCGGGAGGAGCCCAGGAACTGTACGGGGTGATGCCAGATCTCACATGCCTGGGGAAAATCATAGGCGGAGGCCTCCCCGTTGGGGCTTATGGAGGGAGGAAAGAGATAATGAGCAGGATGGCGCCTGAAGGGGACATTTATCAGGCGGGAACCCTTTCCGGTAATCCTCTGGCCATGGCAGCGGGTCTCGCGACTCTAAGTATTTTGAAGGATTCAAATATTTATGAATCCTTAGAAAAACACTCCAGTCACCTATTCTCAGGCATCGAAGAGGCTGCAAGAAGGGCTGGAGTGGATGTGAGAATCAATCGGGTGGGTTCAATGGGAGCCGTATTTTTCACCTCTGCCGAAGTGAGTAATTTCGAACATGCCAAGAGGTCTGATGAAGCTCAGTTCAAAAAGTATTTTCGTGCAATGCTCTCAAAAGGTGTTTACCTCGCCCCATCGGCTTATGAGGCAATGTTTGTATCAGATGCTCATAACGAAGAAGTTATTGAATTTACAATTAAATCAGTTTACGAGTCAATGAGTTCATTGTGAACAAAAAAATATTGACTCGTCAACCTACCTGTGATAAGGACAACGTGATTTTTTTCACGCGCGTATTAGGGCCACAGGCCTTGACATGAAAATCGATGAAGACCTGAAGAAAGCCATCAAGACCGTGGGCATTTTGAGCACGGTGGGGATGGCCATGGCCTTTGCCATTGCGATTGGGGCCGTTGCTGGCTATTATGCTGACAAATGGCTGGGGACAGCGCCCATATTTCTTTTGATTGGCATTGGACTGGGTATTGGTGCAGCGTTCAGAAATCTTTTTGTGCTAACGAAAAGAGCAAGACGTGAAGAGGACAAATAATAAAAATTCCGCCGTAATGCGCTATCTTTCTTTATTTTACTGGCTGGCCCTGGGCGTAATGGGAGCCATAAGCCTGTTCGTTATGCCCGGGGCTTTCACATTGGGAATACTTGTTGGAGGGCTGTTGGCCATCGCCAATTTCAACGTATTGCGGAGGACTATCCAGAAGGCCTTTTCTTCTGGCAAAATGGCGAATCCCAAGAACGGGAAAAAGGTCGCCCTCTTAGGGGCTTATTACATCAGGCTTGCGCTAATGGGAATCATAATTTATTGTCTTCTGGCAACTGGCCTTGTGGATCCTGTTGGAATGGCCGTAGGACTATCCACTGTGGTAATCGGTATTTTTGTCTTTGGTATACTCATGGCATTTAAACCATCGTCCAGGGAGGCACTGTAGGGTATGGAGCATGAAATTCTTTTTCTCAACAGCCTTTTTTCCGCGATCGGATTAGGCGAATTCGCACATAATTACAGCCACGTTATCCAATCGTGGTTTGTAATGCTTATCCTGATCGTGGCTTCTGCAATTTTTGTAAGAACGGTCCAATTGATCCCCACCAAGGGGCAAAATTTCTTTGAGGTCTTGGTTGAGGGTTTAGAAAACTTCATGGTGGACATAACCGGTCCGGAAGGCAGATTTTTCTTTCCCTTTATCGCCACCATCTTCCTTTACATATTGGTGTGTAATCTGCTAGGTCTTATCCCCGGCTTCTCTTCCCCTACCGCAAATATTAATACACCTCTGTCCATGGCCATCTGCACTTTCGTCTTAACCCATATCATAGGGGTTAAGTTCCATGGAGTAAAATATGTCAAACAATTCCTCGGGCCTGTAATATGGCTAGCGCCTTTGATGGTGCCGCTTGAATTGATTGGCCACTTCGCAAGGGTACTTTCCCTGAGCGTGCGACTCTTCGGCAATATCTTTGGAAAGGAAACTGTCCTTGCGATTCTCTTTATGTTGGCTGGTATGTTCCTTGCCCCTCTGCCCATTTTGTTCCTGGGAATCCTTGTCAGTTTTATCCAGGCGCTGGTTTTCATGTTACTGTCAATAGTCTACTTTGTACTTGCAATGGAGGAAGCACACTAAGCTGGTCAAGCTTAGTTCAATAGTTTTTGGAAGAAGGCCAAAAAAAACAAAGCGAAAGGAGGTTTGTATGACAAGAAAAAGGTTTATTGGAGCGCTAACTGGAATTCTGGTGCTGGGGATGGCTTCGGTGTCCCTTGCCGCTGACGGCTCTGCCCAAGCTGCAGGTCTGTGGATTTACTTTGGTATTGCAATAGCGTGCGGGTTTGGCATCGGTGTTGCTGCAATGGGGTGCGGAGTCGGTATGGGTAATGCCATCAATGGTGCCATGCATGGAACGGCCCGGAATCCCGAAGCGAGCGGTAAGATTATGACCACCATGATCATCGGTCTGGCTCTTATCGAGTCCCTTACCATCTATGCTTTATTGATTTGCTTGCTTATGGTCTTTAAGATTCCCGCTTTCCCAGCCATTATCGAGAAGGTTTTTCATTAATAAGTAGTCGCTTAGGGCCCAGGGGAAACCCCGGGGCCCTTATTTATTCCGTTGCCATGTGCAAAAATTCACAATAACCAGTTGCGGTCCTGACTGCTATTTCACAACCGTCTCCTGATTTTCTATGACATTAAAACACTAGGCTTTAACAGATGGCTACCAAGAACTCAAAAGGGGCAAGAATCCCTGAACCGACCATTGAACGGCTACCACTTTACTCCAGGCCCCTTGAAGAGCTGCTGAAAGCTGATATTCCGGTGATCTCTTCCGAGACCCTCGCCAAGCTCTGTGGGGTAAACCCGGCCCAAGTAAGAAAAGATCTGGCCTACTTCGGCGAATTCGGAGTCCGGGGTGTGGGCTACGAGGTGGCAAGCCTTCTTAAAGAGATAAAGAAGATCCTTGGCACGGACCGAAAGTGGAAGCTATGCCTTGTGGGACTGGGCAACCTGGGCAGTGCGCTATTTGAAAACCAGAATTTCAAGCGGCGGGGCTATGAGTTCGTTGCCGTGTTTGATTCTGATCCGGAAAAGATAGGGCGTATCCTGGACAATGGCATAGTGGTGGAACACCCTGATCGTATCGAGGCGACCGTAGCCAGACTGAACATAGAGATCGGCGTCATCACCACTCCCCCTCTCGAGGCCCAGAGGACCGCAGAGATACTTTTTGCTGCCGGAGTAAGGGCTGTTCTCAACTTTGCCCCAATCCAACTGCGCAAGCCTGAATGCTGTGTGATAGAAAACGTTGATTTCACGGTAAGTCTTGAAAACCTTGCCTATCATCTGGCAAAGCTTGGTAAGCATAGCAATTGAGCACACCTTTTAAAAACAACCCCGTATAGGACCTGGGCTCTTCGCAAATCTCTTCCGGGGTTCCACAGGTGACAACCTCCCCTCCCTGCTCACCCCCTTCAGGACCCAGGTCAATCACATAATCAGCACACTTTATCACCTCGAGGTTATGCTCAATAACAAGCACTGTGTTGTTCATCTCAACCAGGTATCCCAGCACTTCCAGTAACTTGTGTACATCGGCGAAATGGAGCCCCGTTGTGGGCTCATCAAGCAAATACAGGGTCTTGCCAGTGCCCCTTTTGCTCAACTCCCTGGATAGCTTTAGCCTCTGAGCCTCTCCCCCTGATAGCGTCGTGGCAGACTGACCCAGTTTCAGATATCCAAGCCCCACATCAGCTACCGTCTGCAATATATTGCGGATCCTGGGGATTCGTTCAAAAAAGCTCAAGGCTTCATTTACGGTCATATCGAGTACCTCAGCAATATTGTAACCCTTGTAACGAATCTCAAGCGTATCTCTATTATATCGAAGCCCCCCGCAGGCCTCACAGGTCACAAATACATCGGGGAGAAAATGCATCTCTATCTTGATAACCCCATCCCCCTTGCATACCTCACAACGCCCACCCCTTACATTGAAACTGAATCGCCCGGGCCGATAACCCCGCGCACGTGCCTCTGGTCCCCGGGAGAACAGCTCTCTTATATAGGTAAAGACTCCGGTATAAGTGGCCGGGTTCGACCGAGGGGTTCTCCCTATTGGGCTCTGGTCTATATTTATGACCTTGTCTATATATTCTATACCCTTGACCGCCCTGACCTTTCCCACGCGCGCCCTGGAGCGATAAAGCCGCCTTGCCAGAGAAGGATACAGGATATCGTTTATGAGAGTGCTCTTACCCGACCCTGACACACCTGTAATGCAGCTAAGAGTCCCCAGGGGAATGTTAACCGTTATATTCTTCAAATTATTTTGCTGCGCCCCTTCGATGGTGATAAAGAGCCCGTTACCTTTACGCCTGGCAGGGGGTACAGGGATGGACTTCCTCCCTGACAGATACCGGCCCGTCTCTGAGTCGGGAAAATTCCTCAGTTCATCTGGAGTGCCCTGAAACACCACCTCTCCCCCGTTTGCCCCGGCGCCAGGGCCCATGTCTATTACATGATCTGCTGCCATGATCGTCTCAGCATCGTGCTCCACCACTATTACGGTATTGCCCATGTCCTTTAATTGCACAAGGTTCTTTATCAATCTCTGGTTGTCTCTTTGATGCAAACCTATGGTGGGCTCATCGAGCACGTAAAGTACCCCGGCAAGACTGGAGCTTAGCTGGGTTGCAAGCCTGATTCTCTGTTCCTCTCCCCCCGATAAAGTGGCCGTTGCCCTGTTAAGGGTAAGGTAATCCACTCCCACGCTTACCAGAAAACGCAACCGATCCTTGATTTCCTTTAAGAGCCTCTTTGATATATTGTGCTCTTTCTGGCTGAGGAGGAGCTTTTCAAAAAACTCCAGGGTCCGCTCAATGGGAAGCTCACATATCTCATGTATCCCCATGCCCCCTACCTTGACGGCCATAGCCTCTTCCCTGAGCCTGGCTCCATTGCACGCAGGACAGGGCATGGTGTTCATATAGGCCTCTAGTTCCTCCCGCATCTGATAGGAATTAGCCTCTCGGTACTGTCTGTCCAGCGCAGGAATAATCCCTTCAAAGGGCTTCGTATAAAAATATCTCCGATCATCCTTTTCAAAATAGAACCTGATCTGCTCATCGCCCGAGCCGTAGAAAAGGACCTTGCGGAACTCATCAGGCAGATCTCTAAAGGGGGTATAAATGCTCACTTCATAATGACTGCACAGGGAATCCAGCATCTGGAAAAAGTATACCGAGTCTCTCCCGGTCCACGGGACAATCGCTCCCTCCCTCAGAGAAAGCTCGGTGTTGGGCACGATGAGGTCCGGGTCAAAGTATCTCTTTGTGCCCAGGCCATGGCAGGTAGGGCAGGCACCCCGGGGGTTATTAAAGGAAAACAACTGGGGGTTCAGCTCTGAGATACTATAGCCGCACTTGGGGCACACCGCCTTCTGGCTGAAGACCATTTCGCCCCGGTCAAGCGTATCAACAATAACCGTACCTTCGGACAGAGAAAGGGCCAGTTCTATGGAGTCAGTAAGACGCGGCTTGATCTGGTGTTTGATAACCACCCTGTCAACCACCACCTGGACCTCATATGTCTTTCGGGGTTCAAGGGGCACCTCATTTTCCACAAGGAACTCAAGCCCCCCTACCCGAACCCTTGAAAAGCCATCTCTCCTTAATTTCTTGAAGAGCTCTTTCACATATTCGACTTGCCCACTGCCTACGGGCGCAAGGATTTGAGTCCTGCTCCCCTCTTCAAGTTCCAGTATAGCGTCTACTATCTCCTGAACAGTATTCGAGCGAATTGGGACATCGCACCTGGGACAACATGGTTTGCCCACCCTTGCAAACAGCACCCTCAGGTAGTCGTATATCTCGGTAACTGTTCCCACAGTGGACCTTGGATTCTGTGCTGAGCTGCGCTGTCCAATTGAGATGGCAGGTGACAGGCCCTCAATGCTGTCAACCTCGGGCTTATCCATCTGCTCAAGGAACTGGCGGGCATATGCAGAAAGGGACTCAACGTAACGTCTTTGCCCCTCTGCGTAAATGGTGTCAAAGGCAAGAGAGGACTTGCCAGAGCCTGAAAGCCCGGTAATAACAACGAGCTTGTTTCTTGGTATGTCAACGGAGACATTTTTGAGATTATGTTGTCTTGCTCCCCGTATCTTGATGAAATCCTTGCCCATTGAATATTACCTGCTACCCTCCCTTTTCCTGTTATTTGCGATCCTTGCTGCCATCTCTAGCGCATTGACCAGGCTCCTGTGGTTTGCCTTCCCGGTCCCTGCAAGGTCATACGCGGTGCCATGGTCCACAGAGGTGCGGACTATGGGAAGGCCCAGCGTGACATTAACCGCATCATAAAAGTGGATAAGCTTGAGAGGGGCCAGGCCCTGATCATGATACATGGCTACCACCGAGTCAAATTCCCCCCTTGTGGCTCGCCAGAACAGGGTGTCAGCCGGAAAGGGCCCTTGCGCATTGGCCCCTTCTGATCTCGCCCTTTCTATGGCAGGAGAAATTATTTCTTTTTCCTCTTTCCCGAACATACCTCCTTCCCCTGCATGGGGGTTTAGTGCCGCAACACCTATCCTGGGCTCCTGCAGGCCAAAATCCCTCACAAGTGCTTCATAGGTTACTGAGATGGTGTTGAAAACGCTGGCCTCGGTGATGAGCCCAGGCACCTTTTCCAGAGGCACATGGATAGTGACCAGCGAGACCCTCAATCGCTCCCCAGCAAGCATCATCACATAGGTATCACATCCCGTCAGGCTCGCTATCATTTGCGTATGCCCTTCAAATGCATACCCTGCTCTGTTTAACATTGCCTTATTAATGGGACAGGTAACCATCGCTCCGACTTCTCCGGCCATCGCGAGGCCCACTGCCTCCTCAATACACAATGCTGCAGCCCTGCCGCCTTCAACACTTCCCCTCCCAGGCTCGAACACCCCATCTCCCAGACCTTGCGGTGTTAACACATGGATTGGACCTACCCGATCTTTGGCCTGACGTGGTTTTTCAATAAGCTCGAAGCTTCCATCCCAGCCCACAACTCGGCCAGCCTGCTCCAGCACGCTAATCTCTCCCAATACTACTGGTATAAACTGCCAGCGGTGCTGCCGATCGGACAGGGCTTTTATAATTATCTCCGGACCCACCCCCCCGGGGTCTCCCATGGTAACCGCGATAATAGGGCAATCCTGCATTCTGTTATCCATTCAGTTTCTCCCTTCACCCCGCCGCTGTGTCTCAAAACCTGCCTGCTAATTTTCCACCAACCCTGGGTGCTGTGTCAATCTTAACCCCAGATTATACGCGAAGCCCAACCCAATCAATTTAAGGCAACGAGATGTTCCCCCTGCCGCCGCCAGGCA
>JALVSJ010000544.1 GCA_027024445.1 Desulfobacterales bacterium | reverse complement strand
ATGCCACGGTCCTTTACACGCTGATAACAGTATCGATACACTTCCTTCTCTATCCGAATACCTTCTTCGTATCTTCGTATCTCTTCTTCTGTTGCCAGTCGAAAAATCTTCTTGAGGGGCCGGTTACTATTCTTAGTATTCCTACTCTGAGGATCAGTACACACGCACCCTATGGCAGGGCCCTCTTCAGTGATAACCATCACTTTGTCACCCTTTTTCAGTACAAAGTGCCCTGAATCAAAATCATATACTTTTCCGTTAGTTCTGAATCTTACGCCAACTATTTTATTCACAGTTCAAAGCCCAAAATGGTTCCGCAATATTAGAATGCCTGCCCTCCCAAATTTAGCGGGATGGAATAAAGGCAGGGTTATACCCCGCTTGCCAGTTGCCGCAGGACCAACATCGTCCTTTCAAGCACCAAGGCCTTATTGCGCCTCATTCTAATGTCTCTTTGTGCCTGATCTAACACCAGTAAGGATTCATACAACTGTAAGAGTTTAAATTTTCTAGCAAAATATTTCAACTGGCCCAAGAAGTCCACATTAAAAACAAGATAATCAGGGCCAGCTTGCCGCAAAAGCAACAGATCTCGATACCACATTGCCATTACGCCGAGCAAGTCCAAAAGCCCACCTATCTCATACTTTGGGGTAGCATTTCCGCCAGGGGTCTTTTCATTGGACAGTTCCAACGCCACATCGATCAACTGCTCGGGCCTCAGGGTAGGTATATTCATCGCACATTGAAGCCATTTCTCTCTGCGCTCCAGAAAATCAGTTTGCGCCATGGCTATCGCTTTGCCCAGGCTACCTTCTGAAAGCCTCGCCAGCACAAGTGCTGTCTTTTCTTCAATCCCAATCTCTCTGAGCAGGTAATCTGCAATCAGGTTGGCCTCTAAAGGGACAAATGCCACCCTCTGGCACCTTGAGACGATAGTGGGAAGTAGATTATCCGGCTCCGTTGCATTTAGAATAAGTAAATTTCTAGGGGGAGGCTCTTCTAGGGTCTTGAGGAAGGCATTCGCAGCCTCTTCTGTCATTGTATCGGCCTGATCGATGATTATTACGCGAAATTGCCCTGAAAAAGGCGCGAATCGCATAGACTCCTGGATTTCCCTTACCTGCTTTATCTTTATTGAATCGCCCTCCGACTGAATAACTGTCAGATCCGGATGGTTATTCCTCTCTATCTGGTTACATGTCCTACACTGCCCACATGCCTCGTTCTGCTCTCTATTCTTGCAGTTGAGATATGCTGCTATGGCCCTTCCCAGGGACGTTTTTCCAACCCCCGGGATGCCTGAAAAAAGATATGCGTGAGGAATACGGCCTTTTGATAAGGCCTGCCGTACAATCCTTTTTGCCTTTTCCTGCCCCAGGATATTTGAAAACTTTATAATCTGGGTTTCTTTCATCGTCTTTCTTCCAATAACCTCTGGGTAATACTAAGGATTTCCTGGGCCAGTGCTTGAATTTCCTTGGTGCCGTCAAGGATCACAAATCGACTCGGCTCTTTGTCCGCTAGCCTCAGATAGCCTTTCCTGACTCTCTCGTGGAACTCTTGATCCTCCTGTTCAAATCGGCCTTCTGCCTGTTTTTGGTGGTCTTTGTTTCTCTGGATAGCCCTTTGGAGCCCAATTTCAACTGGGCAATCGAGCAAGAATGTGCAACGGGGTTTGAGACCTTGGGAACTGTAATGGTTCAGCCTATTGATTAACTCCATATCCAGACCCCGGCCATAGCCTTGATAGGCTACCGTAGCATCGCTGAACCTGTCGCATATTACCAGAATCCCGCGCTCGAGGGCGGGCCTTATGACCTCAGCCACATGTTGGGCACGATCGGCTTGGATGAGAAGAAGCTCCGCTGGCCCAAATAATTCCCTGTTGGATGTAGCCATTAGTATTTTCCTGATCTGTGCCCCGATCCTAGTCCCTCCAGGTTCCTTTGTGAGCAGCGAAGGTATGCCTGTTTGCTCCAGTGCTCTGCAGAGAAGTTCAGCCTGAGTGGATTTGCCGCAGCCTTCAATGCCTTCAAATGTTATGAACATGTATGTTTCCCGTGTGACGTGTAGTTTGGTGATGCAGTATAGAGTAAAGGCTACTCAATATCAAGCTGGCCACAGCCTGAGAAAAAAGTGGGATTTGGCGAAAAAATATTAATTTTTTCTCTTGACAACGCGAAAAAAGTACCTAATATGCCTATGCTCTAGGCCATGCTGAGGATGTACTTCATGCCCTTTGCACAGCTTATCTAGATAGGATCTCCGTCAGCGTTATTCTACTCGGTTTTCTGATTTATCCCTTAAAGATAAGCATCGAGAAGGACGATTTAGATTCTGCAGATTTTGCTTCTGCATGGATTTACTTTTGGCTTTTACATTCAAGATTGGGGTATCCCCATCGCAGCGTTCCGCAGGCATCGGGTTTTGAACCCTTTGCTTTGGGAGGTGAGATAATGGAAAAAAACAGAAAAAGATTCTTAGAACAACTAAACAAGAAACGAAGAGAGTTTGAAGAGGCCTTACAGAGGCTCATAGAAAACCAGCGTGCATACAACGGGCACCTTCATGGTGATCAGTTTACTGACGAGTCTGATCACGCCCAAAGAGAGATCTCCGCAGCCAGCATTTACAGTCTGATAGAGAGGAAAACTAGGGAACTCAAGCAGATCGATCGGCTTATTCAAAAGATTACTCAGGATGAAAACTTTGGAATATGTGAAGAGTGTGGGGAGCCTAT